>JANXBF010000001.1:0-33687 GCA_025057615.1 Candidatus Calescibacterium sp.
TAACAAAAAATCTAATATACTAAGGTATACTATAGCAAATCCCAAATGATTTCTTTAAAAATTCTTACTAAATAAGGAGGGGAAAAATGGATATAAAATTGGAAAAAAATTTATGTGCATGGTGATTAATTTCATCAATGGTGTTATCTTGGATACCTTGTTTAGGAGCAATATTCAGCTTAGGAGGCTTAATAGTATATGTTGTTGGAATAGTAATGCTTTCCAAAAAGCTTGACCCAGACATACTAAAAAATTTTCTTTTTTCAGTAGCAATAATTTTCATTACTATGATTATTTCTTTTATAATATACTTTTTATCAATGGGTGTACTTATGAATTCACGTGATTCCAACATGTTTCAATTCTTACCAATGATAATAGGATTTTTTATATTTTATATAGGTGCAATAGCCTCAGCTTTCTTCTCAAAAAAATACTTAGAAATTATACATGAATCCACAGGACATAAAACATTTGATTATGCTGCCAAAGGGGTATTCTGGGGAACCATAGCACTGATATTACCATCACTTATTGGATGGATAATAGCAATAATAGCATTCTTTACATTACCAGAATACATAGAAAAAACCAGTTCACAATAATTTCTTCATAACAAAAGCATCCACGCTAGCGTAGTATTTTTTTCTTACATTTATTATCTCGTATCCTATTTTTTTATAAAGATTAATGGCATGAGAATTTTCAGACGAAACTTCCAAAAAGGAAGCCTTTACACCATTGAATTTAAGAAATCCAATATGGTAAAGAATAAGAAACTTCCCAATTCCCTTACCCCTGAACTGCTTATCAACAACAATTTTATAAAGTTCACTTTCATCAGCATTTATAACAGATAAACAAAAAGCAATTATTTTTTGATACCTAACAACAGTTAGAACACTATTTCTTTTAGCCAAATAAAAAAGGTAGTCTTCTACACTCCAAACAGTATAATTAATATCATATCCCATTTCAACAAAAAGTTGATCCAAAAGAATTATATCCTGAATATCACTTTTACAAATAGAGTAGAAATTGGTGTTATAAATAAAAAATTTCATGATAAACTAATAATAATTTTTTATTTGTAAAGCAGTACCAAACTTTTCAAAACTTTGTATTCAATATAATTTTTCTTATACTTTTCAAAATACTCAGCTCTGATTTTAGGATCAGCTATCTCAAATTTAAGTAATAACTCCCTTTGAAGCAATAAAGGGATAAAACTGTCATATTCATAGTACTCATAGGAATTAATGATTCCGTCAATAAACGTTAAATTATTAAATATATCAGTATTACTATCAACTTTCAGTATGTTAGCTTTAGCCCTAAAAAGGTTAGCCCTATACTTATTCTTTCCAATCGGCAAATATAACAAGGAACTACCATCATTGTAATAAACTTTGTAATCTACATAAAAATTATATTTTATCATATCTATATAACTTTTGGATTTCAACTTTCCAAACCAATCATAGAAATTATAAAAAATCGCTCTAGAAAATTCTCTAAACATAACTTCATCTATCTTAGATCTGTATTTAGTATAGAGAGGATCATTAAAATACAAATACTTAACATCAGGATGGTATACAAAATTGAGGTTCTTATCAACAGTAAAATTAACTTTAAATCCATTGGTAAGTATCCTTATTATGTTGATCGAATCATCACTAATTTCACCACTATTATTAACAATCCCTTTTAATTCAAAAACAAAATCATAGTAATTATCATAAAGAGACTTTTTAATTACTTCTGCTTTTAGATTATAATAGAAGGTAACGGAATTCTCAAGAACACCATTTATATAAGATTTCGACACATCTTGATAGCTCAATACCAAATTATTGTTAACATTAAGACAATGAGAAGAAAAAAAGATAGATAAAACAATTATCAGAAACTGAATCAAGAATACTTTCATCACGATATATATTTAACCGCTTTCAAGAGGATTTCCTTTTCCTTTTCATAGGAAAGTATTTGAAGTGCATCTTGAACAGTAACCCACTTCATATCCTGGATTTCATCATTTGGAATGAATCTCTCTTGCTTTGTTATCTTTAGTAAATAAAAATGAACCTCTTTATCATAAAACAACCTGTCATAAGGAGAATAATAATTATATTTGATTACTCCCAATTTTCTTATGACTCTTGCCACAATTCCTGTTTCTTCCTTTACTTCCCTAACAACAGTATCTTCCATGTTTTCGTTCATTTCCACTCTGCCCCGAGGAAGAATCCAAACATTCTTTCCCTTTCTTTTAACTATACACACAAGTATATTACTCTCACTTTTCCAAAAAATCACTCCACCTGCAGAGATAACTCTCTTTTGCACCATATCTTATATATTAGTTTGTTATAATATAAGAGTATACCTTTTAATGAAATAAAGGAAGGGAAATTAAACCCAAATTAATAATTATAAAAATGAGATGGGGGTGAATTAGGGTTCGACGGCAGTGATGGAGTTAAGTCCTTGCAGGCCGTTAGCTTACGTTTCGTTAAACGTAAGAGTAAAAGAAACGCCGAAGAACTCGCATTGGCTGCGTAAGAAAACGCAGGCTTGTCTATGCTGATATCCCCTAGGCATAGATGAGTTCAAATCAGGGGATGTAGGTTGGTGTCCCTCCTCAGGATAACAACCGAAAACACATGAGGATAGGTTCTCTCAAGGTTTGTCAGTTTAACCCTTAGAGAACCGAAAACAAAAACTGACTAAGCCTGTAGTAAGGCTTAAATCCAACTGCCGGACGTGGGTTCAATTCCCACCACCTCCACCACAATCTTGAAAAACCTTCTCCTTATTCCCCTTTTGCTAATAATAAACCTCAATATACTACAAAAAATAGAAACCAAAGACAATATAATTAATCCTAATGCAAATAACCTAATAGTATTCTTAGGAGGAGGAAATGCAAATTTTAACCAATTTGAAATCCTATCAATACTACTAATAGACAAAACAAATGGAATACTCAAAAAAAATTTCCCCGGAGTTCTTAACGAATCACAATATATAAAAGAATTCACAGAAATAATAGACAATACACCACAAAAATATAAATTAATAATAATTGGACATTCAGCAGGTGCAAATATATCACTAATAGATTCCAAAAATACTAAAATCTTAATAGGAATGAATTTTGAGTATCTTCCAGAAAAATCAATAGTAATTAATGGAATATTTGATGAATTCCATCCTCCATGGGAAACAATAAAAATAACCAAACATAACTATTACCTCATCTTTTCTAATCACATATCAGAACTAACAAATCCCAAAACAGCAGAAATAATACTAAAACATATTAACCCAAAAGAAAAAAATAAAAACTCTAAAAACGTCATCGCAATAATCTACATAATAAACCAACTAATAATAATATACACTATCATAAACATTGGATACAACTTCATAAAACCAAAAATCAATCCATCAAATACTGATAAACCAACTACTGCAGTTCTAACAATACTAATCATAACACTACTGATAACAATTATACATAATAAAGAAACATTTCTCATTTTTTACTCATCCAAAATTATAATGATTTTTTCGTTAATAATATTCGGTATACTACTAAGATTAACAAATTTTATTAACAATAATAAAATTTGGCTTTTATTATTAATTTTTTTCACAACAAGATTAATTGTAAATATTTTTTACTCAATACCTTTTTTCATAAACATCAAACAATTCCAAAATATAAGTATAGATATCAAAGGAATATTTAATGATATATTCTCAAACATATTTGGAAACATATACTTTTTAATGTTGAACATTTTTAATGACCATATAACATTACTGTTTATAGTATTTCTCTTAGTATTGGTTAAGTACAAAAAAGAAATAATAGAATCAAGAATTAAAAAGTACCTCTTAATAATAACTGAAAACAAAAAAATACTAATAGGGTTCACATTATTTTTATTCACAATCGGTTTCACGCTAAACTTTCTCTCTTACTATTTAGAAGCCTTTGTAATAACCGATATAAGCAGAATGATACAGTTTATTGGTAAAGAACTAATGATAATCCTTCTTACAGTACACTTTTACAAAATTTCACTACTTAAACTCAACCACAAAATCAATAATTCCTGATAAGCTTACAATATCTTTATTATTCAACTCATAATCCTCATTAGGAGACAATTTAACCCCATTCAAAAAAGTGTTATTAGTAGAGTTCAAATCTTTAATATACCATTTACCACCTCTATAAAAAACTTGGCAATGAATCCTCGATATTATTTTAGGGTTAGACAAATTCAAGAATATTTCAGAACCTTTATTATACCTTCCTATTATATCAGCATTTGACAACTCAATAACTCTACCTGAAACCTTTTCTCTAAAAAATAGTTTAGCATCATCATTAGACTCAACATTACTATCAGCTTTATTATCAACATCTGAATCAATTTTAGAATTATCAATTGGTCTAACACCGCTTATATCAATCATGCAAGAAACACACAGAATTTCATTAGCTTTATTACTCTGCCCACAAGAAGGACAAATCTTTACAAACATAGACTATTTCAAAAGATCTTTGAGGATAAAAACAAAAGGCTCTATCTTATAAATCTCTTTACCATAAGATAAATAATCAGGATTATAAAGGTAAAACCTCACCTTTTTCCCTCTTTTGGAAACAAAATCAAAAGTATATATTTCATATTTAGAGGAAATAGGATTAACTGAGAATTTTTGTTTGTACTCAATATTTTTTAAAGTATTGAATAGAAGGCTAATTTGAGAAGTTTTTTCCTCATTTTTAGGAGAATACCATTTTCCATCTTTTTTCTTAAATCCAAATTTTGCTCTGCTATCAGAAATTGATACATTTTCAAAATCATCAAAATTATCAATATGGTAACTAAATATTTTCTTCTCTACAATATCTCTGGTTAAAAAATCATTTATCTCAATTTTTGAATAAACAAGCAAAGGTTTCCTATATGAACACTTAACAATGTACTCATTAGAACCATACAAAAATATGTCAACTATATACCTTCTACTTTTTGAATAAATATCAATATTAGCTACTTTTGACAAGCGATTCACAAAACCTGGCTTATAAGAATCAATAGAATACTTAAAGTCATAATTATTAAGGAAACCAAAAAGAGAATTAATATATTCCTTGGATACCAATGTTCCATCACTCAGCTTCCATAGATATTTTTCCTCTTCCTCATGATCTTTTTTCTTTTTAGCACTTTTATCCATTACTTCCTCTTTATATATTACATTGTTATTAATGACAATTTTATCAACATCTTTTCTATCAATATTCAAAACTTTTTTCATCCTAAACTCATTGGCTTGCTTATCAAGATAGTTTAGGTCCCAGTAATTAACGATATATATCTTGTTTTTAAATTCTGGCAGATCTATCCATAAATAAGTCTCATTAGTAAAATCATTTTTAATACCTCTCTGTAAATGATAGATACTGTTAGAATACAGGAAATATACATTTATTGGATTACTGAAAAACTGACTATAGTAATTCTTATCAAAATCAATAACTTCACTAACAGTAGGCTGATAAATATTAGAAATGATATTATCTATCATATAATCATAAGCTATATCATAAATCGGATAAACAAACCAAAAATCACCCTGCTTCGACAATTCTATTTTATTTGGATTATAAATAATTATCTTACTTATACGATCTTTATTAATCTTTTTTTCAAATATTGTTTTCTCCTTTTCTTCTTTTTTAGATTTACTATAATCCTGATAATAATTCCAAGCCAGTATTGAAGTAAGTATAGCCAAAACAATAGCTATAAAAAAAGTGAACCTATTTTCACTCATAGGCTACTTCTTGAAACCCTCCTCCTAACAATAAAAAACAGTGTTAAAAATAGAAAACCAAAAGGAATAAGTAAATAAATAACATACAGTGCAAGTTGCTGTCCAGTCGGAACAACAATAGGTAGATCTGGAATATCCTTAGGCTTAAAAACAAAACCACTCTCGTTTCCAGAGAAATAATCTATTATAGCAAGAACAAAATTTGTGTTCTCCCCAGCATTAACCAAAGCATTCACTAACATACCATAATCTCCAATAACCAATATATTCGACTTTTTATCCTTAAATATTCTTTCAGACATCATAGCAACAGTATAATCTTTTATTAGATCTTTACTTACAACAATCTGTCTGTTTTTTTTCATATCCTGAGTGATCATTATACCTTTAGCAACCAAAACTTCAGAAAGAGAAACATCTTTAACATTATCTATCCTGTTTATAACCAAAGGATTCAACATATAAAAATTTACATTGGCAAGTGCAGATAAATATGGCAGATTAACTACATTTGAAACAACAACGGCAAGATTATTGGGATCCAATCCAATGATGAAATTCTCCTGAACATCTATCCCAAACTCTCTGATAAGTTTATCCAAATTTCTAAACTTTGACTTTTCATAATTTTTGAGCGCTACAACTAACTTCCCACCATCATACAAATAGTCCTTAATTTTTTTGATCTCAAATTCAGAAAGATCAACTTTGGGGCCAACCACAAATAAAACCAAAGGATTATATATATTATCAGTGGCAAGATTAATATTCTCCACTGTTAACCCCTCATCTCTAAAAGATTTAACAAGACTGCTCAAACCTTCTTGATTATAATCGTCTATACTTGGCTCCTTGTGACCTGTAGTAAAAAGTATTTGACCTTTTTTCTGTCTCAACAAATTAGAAACTATATTAGCAAATTTTTCATTATCAATAGTATTCTCAAATTTTTTTCTGTCCTTGTAAATAATTAGTACCTGATTAGAAGAAGAAAAACCATAAAGCTGAGCAGTAACAATATCCTTACGAGGATCTATATAACTCACCTTTATTTTATTTGAATACCTTGATAGATTTCTCAAAACCTCCGATATATTGTTATAATCGGAACTACCTTTATCATAGAAAACCTTAACATAAACATTATCCTCTAAGCTATTGAGTAACTCTATTATTTTCTTATCCACAGTATACTTTTGATTTTTAGTAAGATCAAAAACAATTGGATTCTTCTCTAACAAATATAAAGAAATAGCAGCAATAACTATTATAGAAAATATTTCAATAGTTCTCTGAAAATACTTGTTAATCATAGTAAACACCTCTACATAACTCTTTCTTCAATTAGTTCTTCAACATTTACTTTCTTATAGTATGGATAGTTAGTTCCAACAGGAACTGGCTTACCTATAATTATGTTTTCCTTCAAACCTATGAGATAATCCCTTTTACCACTTATTGATGAATAAGATATAACCTTGGTAGTTTCTTGGAAAGAAGCAGCGGATAACCATGACTCTGATTCCAAAGCAGCCTTACTTATAGGTAAAACCTCAGGAATAGCCCTTATCAACTTACCTCCATTCTTTGCTATTATATCATTAATATAATCAACAACTTTTTTATCAACTAACTCACCATACATTAGAGTACTATCACCAGGATCATCAACTTTGACAAATCTAAACATCTGCCTTATTATTATCTCCATATGTTTATCATGTATGAATACACCTTGACTGAGATACACCTTCTGCATTTCATCCAATACATAAAGTTGTGCGATTTCTATAGCCTTTACAACAGTACTATGATGTACAAGATCAACATCCTTGTTATCAAGCAAAACTTCCTCGATAACTCTATCTATAAATTCCTTAGGAGAAAGAGTACCAGCAACAACCAAACTACCGGCAGACACTCTTTGACCCTCAGAAACAACTATCCTCCTAGTGAGAGGAATTTCTAAGTTGTACTGTTTATTTGAATTTATACCCCTTAAAACAACAACTTTAGAAGAATGCTTTGTATCTATCCTTTCCACTATAGAGTCCTCTATAGCAAACAAATTACTATGTAATCTCGTTCTTTTTCTTACCTCAAGTAATTCTTGAACTCTTGGAATACCCTGGATAATATCAGATTCCAAAGCAACACCACCAGTATGGAAAGTTCTCAAGGTCAACTGTGTTCCAGGTTCACCTATACTCTGGGCGGCAATGATACCCACTGCCTCACCCAAATCAACCAAAGTATTACCCAACCCAAGGTCTTCACCATAACATTTTCTACAAACTCCTTTGAATACTTTACATTTCAGAACACTTCTAACAGCAGCTTCAACATAATATTTAGAAATCTCCTTTGCTTTATACCTGTCTATCAATTCACCCTTACCAACAATTAACTCATTACTCTCTGGATTTACAAAATCTTGTGCAGCAACTCTTCCTCTAATCCTGTTAGATAAAGGTAATAACTCCTCTTCCATAAATACAGAAATTCTAGACTTAGATGATTCCCTCAGTTTTTTGTAAGCTTGCCAATCAATAATATCGTACTTATTTACTATCCCCTCAACATTTTCAGCAGAAATTCTTCCAAAAGATTTGTCCACTTCAACTTCCTCAGGCTCATATGTATAATTAACAACCTTTATCGGCTTAAGAACAATGAAATCCTCTGTGAGACAATCATCTTCCCTTACCACCACATCTTGAGCAACATCCACCAATCTCCTGGTAAGATATCCGGCATCAGCAGTTCTCAAAGCCGTATCAACCAAACCTTTTCTACCACCATGACTAGCTATAAAATAGTCAAATATTCCCAATCCTTCTGTAAACGAATTCTTAATAGGTAAAGGTATTATCTCTCCCTCAGCATTGACCATAAGACCACGAATTGCAACCAACTGCTTAGCCTGATCAACATTACCTCTTGCACCAGAATTAGCCAACATCCAAATAGAATTCAATGGCTGATACTTAGACATATAGGTTTTAAATTCCTGGGTGACTTTATCAGTAGCGTCATACCATGTATCAATCACTTTTTTCTTATATTCTTCATCATTTAATAATCCCAAAGTATGCATTTCTTCCCATTTGGTTTGCTCTTTCTCTGCATTACTTATTATCTCATACTTTTTGGGAGGTATAACCAATTCATCAATAGATATAGTAGTTCCAGATCTAGTTGCAAATAAAAATCCAATCTCCTTCAATTCATCTAAAACTGGCTGTGTCTTGTACATTCCATACTTATATATACATTCCTCAACAATCCATTTGAGTTCTTTCTTACCAACAACAAAATTTATAAATGGAAAATCAGGTAAATGCTTTCTTATTGCATTATTGAAAATGATCCTACCAATAGTGGTCAATATTTTATTTTCTTGATAATTAATAACATTAGATACACTATTGGCAACCTTATCAAAATCAACCTTGTAATAAACCCAAGTGTGTAGTGGTAAATGTAATTCAAAATATCTTCTTTGAGCTTCTTCATAAGAAGAAATAAATATATTTACCCGTTTAGGATCCATATTGGGATCCTCAAAAGTTAGCCAAAAAGCACCCAAAACCATATCCTGAGAAGGAACATTTGCAGGTTCACCATTAGCAGGAATAAGCATATTATTAATGGATAATAGCAAATTCCTATACTCCAACATAGCTTCAACAGAAAGAGGAACGTGGACAGCCATTTGATCACCATCAAAATCAGCATTATATGGAGCACAAACCAGCGGATGAATCTGTATGGCCTTCGTTTTAACAAGCTTAGGATAAAAAGCTTGAATACTCAACCTATGAAGAGTTGGAGCTCTATTAAGAATAACAGGAAAATTGTGAATAACTTTCTGAACAGTTGGCCATATTTCTGGCTTCCTTAATTCCAACATCCTCTTAGCTTTCTTTATATTATCAGCTTTTCCATCTTCTATAAGCTTGTTTATTATAAAAGGCTTGAATAATTCCAATACCATCTCTTCTGGCAAACCACACTCATAAAACTTCAACTTTGGATTAACAACTATAACACTCCTACCAGAATAATCAACCCTCTTTCCCAAAAGGTTATACCTGAATCTACCTTGCTTACCTTGAATATTATCAGAAAGGGACTTGAGAACTCTCCTATTTGAAACAACTATAGGTCTCTTAGTTTTGGCATTATCAATTAGAGCATCAACAGCTTTCTGTAACATCCTTTTTTCATTATTTATTATTATTTCAGGAGCCTGAATTTCTATCAACCTTCTTAACCTGTTATTTCTGTTAATAATCCTTCTATATAGATCATTGAGATCAGATGAAGCAAATTTTCCACC
Organism: Candidatus Calescibacterium sp.; assembly: GCA_025057615.1. Taxonomy (GTDB): domain Bacteria; phylum DRYD01; class DRYD01; order DRYD01; family DRYD01; genus DRYD01. The sequence goes on from JANXBF010000001.1 coordinate 10,211, forward strand.
CTCAAGTTGAACTATTGGTCTCAATTCCGGTGGTAAAACAGGTAAAACCTCCAATACCATCCACTCTGGCCTAACACCACCCTTTATAAAAGAATTTATTATACCCAGTCTTCTTAATAATTTTTTGTCTCCCTTCTTAACAGTAGTTAATAAATTTTTTATATTTGATTTTTCCTTTTCTAAGTCTATTTTAGATAGAAGTTCTCTTATAGGCTCTGAACCAGTCTCTAGCTTGAAAAATACAGTAAAATAATCTGAAAACATTCTTACAACTCTCTGAATAAACTTAGAATCAACAGAAGCAAAAATCTTATTAACAAAATGATCGTAAAGTTCTAAGATATCTGACTCAATTTCTTTCAAATTCTTAATAATCTCATTTATTCTATCTTTCGATTTATCTGAAACTTTTGATTTACTAAAAGACTCATATTCTTTCTTGTTTTCTTCATAAGCTCTCATTAATGAAAAATATTTCTCTCTGAGTTCTTTAACTTCACTCACAATTTTTTCCTTAGAATCCTTACTGACCTTCTCATCAAAATCAGAATACAGTTTCTTCAAATTCTCAATAATATCAACTATATTCCTAATATCAGATATAACAATCCTATATTCAACAAGTTCTGAAATCAAATTCTTTATCTCTCTAATAAGATGTGGATTATCCTGAACAAATTCTTGGTCTTCCTCTAATTTAGAAAGATTAACAATAATATCATTGCAATCATCACTTATCTTTTTCAAATCCTTACTTGAAAATTTATAAGAATTAATGAAAGATAAATAATCAGAATAATTCTTAGAATTATCAATAATAGAATCAAGATACGATATAAACGGATAAACAACCATTTTCAAAACATTATCCAGATCTTTTTTAATTTTTTTATAAACGTTTTTATCCTTAAGAATAGAAAGCTTAGAACCTATATCAAGATTAATTAATCTCTCTATAAATTCAGACTTATCTTTATATTTTGTAATAATTTGGCTTATTTTATTAACAGAAATCCTAACTATCTTCTCTATCTCCTCCTTAATATTTATTAACATGTTCAAAAACACAACTTTCTCTTTTTCATACTTCTCAGTTTCATATAGAAGCTCTTTTTCCTCATTTTTGAATATTTCCTTAAAAGCAATTTTATGTAGTAACCTTTGTATTTCAAGATATCCTTTATATCCCCTATCCGATCTGCCCTTATCTATATGCTCTATGTTTTCGAAAATTTTGATAAAATCATTGATCCTTTTATCTTTTCTGGCTTCTGAATACAATTTCTTGGTTAAGAAAGCATAATCTTCATCAAGCTTTCTTTCCAATTTCTCAATTTTTTTACTGTTCATCTGAAAAATCGGAGAGTTATCAATTAAAAAAACTCCAACTTTATTAACAAATTCAAAAGCCTTATCAACAACCTCATTTCCCTTTAGAACTTCGTATTCCTCCTCCAACCTTTTAACAAGCTCCCTTCTCTTATTTATATACCCAAGCTTAACTAAAAACATTAATTTACTTATATTATCCTGATCCAAATCAGTACAAACAAAAGACTCAAAATATACAACCTCCTTGATTTGTCTATCTTCAAGATCCAAAAGAGTGGATATTATACCTGGGTTACCTTGTAAAAACCAGAAATGAACAACAGGTGAGGCAAGCTCTATATGCCCCATCCTCTCTCTCCTAACATCGGACTTGGTAACCTCCACACCACATTTATCACATATGATACCCTTGGTTTTAATCCTCTTTCTCTTGTATTTTCCACAAGAACATTCGTAATCTTTCTCAGGGCCAAATATCCTTTCACAGAACAATCCATCTCTCTCAGGCTTAAATGTCTTATAATTCTTAGTCTCAGGCTTTTTTACTTCACCATAAGAAAGCTCTCTTATCCTTTGAGGAGAAGCCAGTGATATTTTTATATATTTAATATTATTAAAAGTCAAAGTCATAAGCTTAACACCTTCCCTTCACTATATAACCATTGTTTCCTCTTCACCCTCAAAAATCTCAAAACTCTTCGGAACAACTGTGGTATTTTTATCAGTTATAATTTCTATATCAAGTCCCATGGCCTGTAGTTCTTTAACTAAAACCTTGAAACTCTCAGGTATACCAACAAACTTTATAGGTTTACCCTTAATAATACTTTCATAAGACCTATTTCTACCTATAACATCATCGGACTTTATGGTAAGCATTTCATGTAGAGAATAAGAAGCACCATAAGCTTCAAGAGCCCATACCTCCATTTCACCAAACCTTTGGCCACCATTCTGAGCTCTTCCACCCAAAGGCTGCTTGGTTATCAACGAATAAGGACCTAACGACCTGGCGTGTATCTTATCCTCAACCATATGAATAAGCTTCATCATATAAACATAACCAACTGTTACAGGTCTATCAAAAGGATCCCCCGTTTTACCATCATACAGTACAAATTTACCCCTACTCAAATCATCTATTATCATGTCATATAACTTCTCAACTTCATCAATTGTAAGATCCCTAATGGTAAACATCTTAATCAACTTCTCATAATTATAAGAATAAAACTCTTTCTTATCCCCCATTCTCTTTATAATTTCTTCTTTAGTCAATCCCAATTTGTCAACTAAATGTTTCATTTTATATCCACTGTGCCTCATCAGGATAATAAGCATTTCATAAGGATCATAATTTTTAAATTTATCTCCTTTTAGTTGTAAATATTGCTCCCTCAAAGCTTGCTTAATCAATCCTCTTATAGTTTCAACATTGAGAGAAGAAAAAGAAGGAACTTTTATCCTAATGTTCAGAATCTTACATACCAAACCAAGATGAGCTTCAAATATTTGACCAATGTTCATTCTAGATGGAACACCCAAAGGATTGAGTATGACCTGAATGGGAGTCCCATCTGCCATAAAAGGCATATCTTCAATAGGAGCAATCAATGAAACAACACCTTTGTTACCATGCCTCAAAGCAACCTTATCACCGACTCTTATATTCCTCCTCTGAGCAATATGAATTAAAATCCTTCTTAAGAAATTGTGATTTTCCGAATCCATATCCTCAGGCTTAAAACTTAACACTCTTATAACTTTTCCATATAGCCCAGGAGAAGCCCTTAAAGAGGTATCTTTTGCATTCCTAGCATTCTTACCAAAAATAGCCTGCAACAACTTCTCCTCGGGTGTGAGCTCGGTCTCACTCTGAGGAGTAACTTTACCAACAAGTATATCTCCCGGTTTAACCTCAGCCCCAACTCTTATAATACCCTCCTCATCCAGATCCTTAACAGCTTGTTCAGATATATTACCTATATCACGAGTTATCAACTCCGGTCCCTGTTTTGTCTGAACAGCCACAGTTTCCTTTTCCTCAACATGTATTGTGGAAAACCAGTTATTCCTTATTATTTCTTCACTAAATACTATAGAATCTTCAAAATTAAACCCTTCCCAAGGCATGTAAGCAGCCAAAACATTTCTACCCAAAGCAAGTTCATCATAGTCAATAGCAAACCCAGCAGCTAAAACACTACCTTCCTCAACATCTTGACCCAAATCAACATAAACCTTCTGATTTACAGTAGTTGCACTATTAGTAGAAACATATTTCTTCAAATTATAAGTATCAAACTCGCCCTTTGAAACCTCAACTATTATTTTTTCAGAATCCACATATACAACCTTGCCCTTTCTTTTAGCCAATATGGAATAACCACTATTCAAAGCAACAATTTTTTCCATTCCAGTGAATATAAGAGGTTTCTCAGGATTGATAAGCGGCACAGCCTGACGCTGCATATTTGCACCCATAAGTGCCCTATTTATATCATCATTCTCAATAAATGGTATTAATGAAGCAGAAACAGAAAGAATTTGTATCGGACTTATCTCTATGAAATCGACTTCCTCTCTATCAACTACAGTAAAACTTCTCATATATCTAACATTAACTTTTTGATCTTCTATATTACCAGAATATATATCAAATTTAGTATCAGCAGGAGCTATTCTATAATTCTCCTCTTCTAAAGCATCCATATAGTAAACCTTACTAAAATCAATTACCCCATTATTTACTTTATAATAAGGGACAACTAGAAAACCAAAAGGATAATTAATAGAAGAATAAGTAGTTAAAGATGTTATTAATCCTATATTTTGACCTTCAGGAGTTTCAACTGGGCAAACCCTGGAATAATGACTCGGATGTATATCCCTTATTTCAAAATTTGCCTGTTCCCTTTGTATACCTCCCACACCAAGAGCAGATAATCTCCTCTTATGTGTCAACTCAGAAAGAGGATTGGTTTGATCCAAAAACTGAGACAAGGAATTTTGAGCAAAAAATACTTTTATTATTCCAGCAATTGGCTTAGGATTAACAACCTCAAAAACTCTCAATTTACTTTCATCAGAAGCAAACTGAGTTAGCTTATCTTTCACAAGCTTGGAAAACTTATATAACCCAGCCTTTATAACATTATAAAGATGTTCCCCTATCGGCCTAACTCTCCTATTTGCTAAACTGTTGGTATCATCAGTACTCCTCCTACCTTCAAGAAATTCCAGATGCAATCTCATCAAATTTATCCATTCCTTGTAAACAAAAGACTTTAACAACATTTTAGATCCAGTATTAGGAGAAATCAAATACTCACCATCAAAATACAACTCACTCAATTTATGAACAGATCCACAAGTATCAAATTTAACCAAAACTTTGTCAGTTAGTTCATTATCGCAAAACTGACACTTGAAAAATATCTTACCCTTCTTTCCTTCATATTCTAGTAAACTGTTCATATAATTCAAATTATTACATTTGGAACATCTAACAGAGTCTAACAAGATAGTACTGTAAAACAATCTTTCACCACAATTATTACAATTAACCTGTCCGTTTTTATTTAGATTACCACATCTCCAACATAGTATATCATATTCCATTCTCTGATAAATTTTATATCTACCAGCTATAGAAAGGTCATATTTTTCTCTACTAAAAAATGGGAATATCTGGTCCCTAATAACATCAAGAGGAACATTAGAGGTATTTTCTCCTGTCATTCTCCTATGGATCAATCTCATTGCTTTTTCTTCTTCATCAGACCCAAATATCTTGTTCCTCTTTATATCCCTCTCTATTGTATTTACAATCAGAGTAAATATATGCGATAAATATTTGTGTCTATTTTGAAAAGCATCTAAAAATTCATCATAAGTCATATCATATTTATCTTTAATATTATCATAAATATAAGGGACAAGAATATTATAAATGAAATCATCAACTTTAGGATTTTCTATTATATATTCCTCAGCTTTTTTAATAAGCTTTGGATCAACATTAACCTTGTATTCTCTACAAATATATTTACATACCAATTCCTCAAGTACATTGTCATTATTAAATCCCAAAGCTTTTAGTAAAGTGACAAATGTGAATTTTATCTTCTTGTCAAGTTTTATTCTCAAATAATTTGTGGTCTTTATTTTTTCTATCTCTCTTTCTGGATACAATCTTTCCTGTAACTCAGTTTCCAATTCTATTATACTACCCTTGGAAGGTATAACAGTAGTTTTATATACAACAACCTTTTCTATTTCTTCTCGGAAAAAATAGATACCAGAAGACCTTATAAGCTGATTTATGAAAACCCTCTCAGTTCCATTAACAACAAAAGTGGCTCTATCTGTTATTAGTGGTAAATCAAAAAACTTGAGCTCATCCTCATCAACAACTTTCAGAGGCTTAACGATCATTCTTCCGTCTTTCTCTTCCTTCCTAATCTCCACTATCCTCAACTTAACAAACACAGGTACAGAGTAAGTTTTCAAAGTATATTTAGCGGTTTGAATATCATCTATATTAGGTGCTCCAACTCTACATTGAATATACTCAACAACATACTTATCAGTCTCTATCGGGAAAAAGTCCCTGAAAGCACTGTCAAGACCCTCTCTTATCAACCATTCAAAAGATCTACGAGGAATATCAAGTAAATCTGGTAAATCAGGTAATTTATAGTCCTTCCACCTACCTAACACAAGAACATTACTAGCCATCTACAAACCTCCTTCCATCATTTATAAACAGAAACTAACAAATCAGCAAAGCAAAAAAACCAAAACATACCCATCAGAGAAAGATAGAAAACCTTTCGTAACCCACATTAATAGTACTTCCACAAACATAAAAAAAACCCTTCTCAGAAAGAAAAAAATTCACACTTATATATCTAATACATCACCAAAATACTTTTTTCCTCCTTCAAAAATTCTAACAAATATCTCTTAGTATGAGAATTAACATCAGATTTTATAAATTCGTTTAATCTTCCACTAAAAACAATCTGGCCGCCCCTAAAAGAAGCATCCAAACCAACATCTATTACCCAGTCAGCATTCTTTATTATATCCATGTTATGTTCTACAACTATAATAGTAGCACCTTTCTTTAGCATCTTATAAAAAACATTGAGAAGTTTTTCAATGTCTCTAAAATGTAAACCCGTAGTAGGTTCATCAAGCAAATAAATATTACTCTCAATATTTTTTTTAGCCAATTCCTGAGATAACTTTATCCTCTGGGTCTCACCCCCAGAATAAGTGGGAGATATCTGACCCAACCTCATATACCCCAACCCTATATCAGAAATAAACTTCAACCTGTTCACAACACCGGGAAAACCCTCAAAAACAGTAATACACTCATCCACCGTCAAATCCAAAATATCAGCAATACTATAACCATTGAATTTTACACTGAGAGTGTCAAAAGAATATCTCTTACCATCACAAGCTTCACACTTGACGTAAATGTCAGGTAAAAAATTCATATCCACCTTTATAAATCCTTCACCTTTACACTTATCACATCTACCTTCAGACAAATTGAAACTGAATTTTGAAGGAGAATATCCTCTCCTTTTTGATTCAGGTAAATTGGCAAATATTTTCCTTATTTCATCAAACACTTTGGTATAAGTAGCTAAACAAGATCTCGGTGTCTTACCTATTGGTTTCTGATCAACCAAATAAACATCTCCACTAAATTCACCATCAAACCTGCCATAAAAATCATTATTCCCCTTACCAATCAAATTGTAATAAATAGCTCTTAAAAGAGAAGTTTTGCCACTACCAGAAACACCAGTTATAACAACAAACCTATTTAAAGGTAAATCAACATCAACATTTTTTAAATTGTTCACATTTATTCCCCGAAATCTCAGAAATCTCTCTGGATAGCTTTCAATATAATCCTTATCTATCCATCTAACTTTCTTTCTATGATAAACATAATCCAAAGTTTCAGAATTATTTATATTCTCAATATAATCAGCATTTATTAGATACCCACCATTTGAACCTCCATCGTACCCAAGCTCCACTAAATAATCCGCATTTCTTATAACAGAAGAATCATGTTCAACAACGATAACAGTATTATCCATCTGTTTCAATTTTTTTATAGAATTGATAATATTGTCAATATTATGCGGATGTAGCCCTACAGTAGGCTCATCCAATATATATACAACACCAGATACATAAGAAGAAAGAAGTGAAGCAATTTTCACCCTCTGCGCTTCTCCTGTAGATAAACTACCAACAGTTCTATATAGATCCAAATACCACAAACCAATATCAAGCAAGAATTTCAATCTGTTCTTAACTTCTTCAATCAATCCCCCTGCAATAATTAATTGCTTATCAGATAAATCAATATTACAAAACAAATGATATAATTCTTCCACACTCATAGAACACAATTGTCCAATATTTAACATTTTATCAACAAATTTAACCTTAACGGATAAAGCCTCCCTGTTTAATCTATAACCATTACACTCAAAACATGGCCTCTCTATAACCACATTCTCAAAATCAAAATCATAATTAAAATACAAATCAGAAAGAAAAGACTTTAACCCCTCAAAAAACTCATTACCATTGACAAACATATCAATCAAATCTCCAGAATAACACTTAAGAGGTGTATTAAAATCCATACCATAAGCTGAACAAAAATCCCTTATCTTCAACCACCACTGAGTTAATTTAGGCCAACTATAACTAAAGTTGGGCTTACCCAAAAACCTAATCGCTCCTTCATTAATACTCAATGAAAAGTCCATAACATTACCAATTTCAAAATCAACAACGGAACCTATACCTTTGCACTTATGACAAGCACCCAATGGAGTATTAAAAGAAAACAATCTCCAACTTATCTCAGGATAAGAAAACCCACACTCAACACAAGCAAAAGAACCAGAGTAATAAGACTCTACATCATCACATAGAACTTTGACAACCTTATGATTGTACCTACCCAACTTTATAGAAGTATCCAGAGCCAAAACAACAGACATATCCAATCTACTCCTAGTCTCATTACTGACATTCAAAACATCAATAACTATATCTATATCATGCTTTTCATTTTTATTAAGAACTATTTCATCATCTATATCAACCTTTATTTTATTAATTAGTAACTTGGTAAATCCCAATTTTCTAACCTTATCAATCAGTAAACTATGATCACCTTTTTTTCTTCTCACCAAAGGACACAGTAAAGTAACTCTTTTACCATAAAAATCATTGAAAATATTATCTGATACCTGATGAGGTTCAAATTTGGATATTGGAATATCACAGTTAGGACAGAAAGGAACGCCAACAGTAGCAAAAACCAACCTCAAATAATCATAAACCTCAGTAATAGTCCCAACCGTAGACCTTGGATTTATATTTTTTACTCTCTGATCAACACAAATAGTAGGGCTTAATCCCTCTATTTTTTCTACTTTTGGTTTCTCTAACTTGTTTAAAAACTGTCTAGCATAATTAGAAAGAGCCTCTATATACCTTCTCTGACCCTCAGAATATATTATATCATAAGCCAAAGTACTCTTTCCACTACCAGAAACACCACAAATAACAACAATCTTGTTCTTAGGAATATTCAAACTTATGTTCTTTAAATTGTTATGAGTTGCATTAACAATCTTAATATACATCAGTATTTTCCCTGTCTTAAAAAATCAAAAAGTTTTCTGAAAGCAATATATCTATGGCTAATAGCACATTTAACACTAATCTCCATCTGCCCAAAAGTCAAAGCCATAGAAGGATATATGAAAATAGGATCAAAACCAAAACCATTATCACCCAAAGGCTGATCAGAAATAAAACCATCAACAACCCCCTCAAAAGAATAATATCTGGAAAAATCAAAAAGAACAACAACTCTACATACATACCTGCATTTTCTGGATTCCATCGGTAAATGACTAACCATATTAGAAAAAGCCAAATTCTTTTGCTCCTGTGATAACTTAGGAAAAATTCTACTAGTCTTCACACCCGGAAAACCCAGTAATACATCAATTTCTAAACCACTGTCTTCAGTTATAACAGGCTTAAAAACTTGATGATAAACGTATTGAGCTTTCTTAAGAGCATTTTCATAATAAGTATTGAATACCTCTATATCTTCAGGCAAATCAATCTCTAACTTTTTTAACTCTATATTAAAAGTGGGATACTCCTCCTTATAAGAATCAAGTATCTTACTAACCTCAATAAATTTATTATCATTTTTAGTTACAAAGTAAAACATTTTTCAACCTCCCCAACAACTCCATTCTCAACATCCAAAGAATCAAAAACCTTTCCATAATCACCAAGCAAATTCTTAACAATCAAACCAGTGAAAAATGGATTAACCCTAAAAAAAAATCCTCCATAACCATAAAAATTCTTTATAAAACTGTTAAAGTGATTAAAAGTTGTTATTTTAAAACAATCAATCACCCTGCTTTCATTGAAATTAACAATATTACTAACAAGAAGCTCTAAAAAATCATCTATACAGATAAAAGGAAACAAAAATGAATTGGGAAACATCAGTTCTACTCTAAAATCCAAAAATTTTCTTATTAAACTAACCCACTGACAATCAGAACTCAAAACTATACCCAACCTGAATATTAAATGCCTGGCATTCTTCACTGTATCCTCCCAACTCAAAAAATAATCTCTCATGAAATTTGAATATACCCAAACAGCAGAAGGAAGAACAAAAACGAAATTACTGGCCCTATCACCAAATTGCTCCATAACTCTTCTCATAAAATCTATTCTACTTGACCATATTAAAAAATTTTTTTTCTTCATTGATCTGAAAGAAAATAGAGTTCTGAATATATTAGCACCAGCAAAATTAATAACAACCCCCCCTTCTATACTACCAGCCAATTCTTTAATTCTACCATAATCATAAATCCTTTTATCAGGATTAACAATAGAATTGTCAGTAGTAAAAATGTAAATATTAAATCTCAAATTTCTATTCCTGCAAAATCTTAGGAAATTCTTAGTAAGAAAAGAATTAGCAGAAAGTATCAAAAGATTAATCAGTTAATAACTCTCCCTCCAATCCCCAAGTGTGAGAAGCAACTATTCTGAGCTTTACAAAACTTCCAGAAATATCATCTTTTGGTTTTTCAAATACTACAATCTTGTTTGTTTCAGTTCTACCTTCCCATTTATTGGGATTTTTATCCGTCTGACCCTCAACCAAAACATCGACCACCTTTCCAACATATTCCCTGTTTTTTTCTTCAGTAATCTTATTTTGTAGCTCTATCAACCTATATAACCTTTTTAATCTCTCTCTGTATGGAACACTATTTTCATATTTTGAAGCTTTGGTCCCTTCCCTTTCACTGTATGCAAACATGAAAGCCTGATCAAACCTAATTTTATCAACCACTTCTAAAGTATCCTCAAATTGTTCTTCAGTTTCACCAGGAAAACCAACTATTATGTCAGTCGATAAACCTATATATTTATTTTTAGTCCTAAATTTGTAAACAATATCACAAAATTGCTCAACAGTATACCTTCTAGCCATTCTCTTCAAAACTTCATTATTACCACTTTGTAAAGGTAAATGTATATGCTTAGCAACCTGAGGTAAAGAAGATATAACCTCTATCTGCTTATCATTGAAATTAGTGGGATAAGGAGAAGTAAACCTTATCCACTTGATATTCTTAATAACATTAGAAGTTTCAAGTAATAAATCAGCAAAATCATACTCAAACTTCCTATCAATACCATAAGCATTAACAGTTTGACCAATATATATTATCTCTTTATACCCCTGTCTATCTAACTCCAATACTTCCTTGATTATATCTTCTTTGTTTCTTGACTGCATCTTTCCCCTAGTAAAGGGAACAATACAAAAAGTACAATAGTAATCACAACCAAACATTATTGGTATATAAGCAGAAAATTTGGATAATCTCCTAGGCGGAACATCAGGTTCAATCCTACCCGTGAAATCCACATCAACAACCTTTCTTCTTGAATACTTTATTTCCTGCAATATTTGAGGCAATGCAGATATCCTATGTGTTCCCAATACAATATCAACATGATCTATCGAAGAAATCTTAAGATAATCCTTTTGAGCTAAACAACCAGCAACAATAACTATCATATCTTTTTTTTCATTCTTAATTTTTTTCAAAGCACCCAACCTACCGTAGAACTTATTCTCAGCATTTTTTCTAACTGCACAAGTATTAAAAACAACTATATCAGCATCTTGCTCACTGCTGACAGCTTGAGCACCCATCTTTTCAAGAATAGAAGCAATAAGCTCACTGTCATATTCATTAGCCTGGCAACCATAAGTCTTTACAAAATATTTATAATCTCTCAAGTAAACCATTTTTATTTTAACAAAGTCCCAATATTAGGTGTTATTTCGCTCTCCTTTTTTCTAAGCCTAACTTTAAACCCATGCTTTTTAGCTAATAAACTAATCTCCATTATTTTATTCTCATCTATATTTCTACCAATACTATAGTTTTCGTACTTCTCCTCTGCAGTTAAGATTATAGTTTCAGCCATACAAGCCAAAACATTGTTCTCAGGAAAACCAATAATATCATTCCAAGATAGATCATTAAATAATTTCTTGAATTTTGGTTCCGAAGGCAGCTCTATAACACCACCCTCAATAACGGTAACATCTTTCCTATTTTTTATAACTTCCTCCGAAGTATTGTGAGGCATAGATATATCACATACTATAGCACCATGTCTCAAATATCTCGAAAATATTATCTCAGAAGGATTAGAAGTAGCAGTAATAACCACATCAGAATTAAGACAAGAAGCAAGTATATCAGTAGATACGAAAATATTATCAGCTTTTATCTCATTTTTTAACACATTGAGTCTAGTCTTATTTCTTGCAACAGCAAAAACTTTTTTGTAATCTCTAACAACGAGTTTGGTTATTGCTTTACCAATTGCACCAGTTGCACCAACCACAGCAATATTCAAATCCTTTTTATTCATTTTCCTTTTATCTAATATAATATCCAGAACTTCTAAAGAGGATGCAACCGTATAAGAAGCACCAGAAGTAAAATATAAAACATCACCAAAATTCTTAACAAGGTTCATTCCTGCTTTACCCACTATAGAAGTAAAAGCACCCAAACCAACTATCTTAGCACCAAACTTAATAGCCAACCTACTACCTTTAATCAGCTTACTCATTGCTAACTTTTCATCTTCAACAAACTGTTTGGACAACAGAGGTATAACAATAAACAACCCATAAACCCTTTCATTAGCAGAAGTTTCAATCTCCATTTCAACTGCAACAAAAGGATCTATAAACTTAATAACACTCTCAACAAATTCAACACTTTTGTTTTGAAAACTTGGTATGGCTCTATATAAATCAACAATACTCAAAGGATGTATAAAAAAAGCAAAAGGCCCCTTCATACCAAGAGACTCTCAGCCCTCTCCTTTATTGCTTTCAACATTAATTGCACATTCTTCTTAACCTTAAATCTTATAGTAGGCATAATAAGGCTTGACAACATAGGAACATTAACATCAAAATCTAAATACAAAATTAACTTAGACCTATCCTGCGAAATAGGAACAACCTGCCAATAACCTTCAAATTTATCTATATCACCTTTGATCAACCTATACTCCAGATACATTCTATCAGGGTAAAAAATTTCTTCTTCTTCCCACTTAAATATTATCCCATCAATATTTGCTTCCCAGTAAGTTTTTTGTAAATTACCTTCTTTTTCAATTATTTTTATAGATTTCACATCAGGTATAAATTCAGGAAACTTCTCTGTTTGACAGGCAACATCGTAGACCAACTCAGAAGGAGCACCAACCTCTATTTCCTCCTTAATAACCATTTTTTACCTCCGTAATCAACATATCATAAAGAATATTTTATATTTTTCCTTTTCAATTCCTTTATAAAGTTATCAAAAAATAACACCAAAAGAGAAACAACCTTTAGTTTTAAAATAATACCTGCAGAAGATTTATCAATTTCAAACTTTTCCACTTTCATTCCCAAATTTTCAACCAATTCCCTTATAATATACAAATCATCTTCATTATCCAAAAATATTGTTATTTCAAACACCATATACTTCCCTGCTAACTTAGCCTCAAATACCCTAAACAAATTAATAATTACAAAAACAACAACTGTAGAAATTATTGCATATATCACCAAACCGGTACCTATGAGCATCCCCACAGCAGCAGCAACCCACAAAGTAGCAGCAGTAGTAAGACCTATAACCTTTAGCTCACTCCTGAGAATAACACCAGCACCAAGAAAACCAATACCGCTTACTATCTGAGCTGCAACACGAGATTCATCAGTGGTATTAAATCCCTTAATAGAAACAAAAGTGAAAACTGCACTACCTATAACAACCAAAGTAATAGTCTTTAAACCAGCCGGCTTGTTATGTATTTCCCGCTCAAACCCCAATATAAAACCACACAAAGTTGATATAAATATAACATATATAAAACTACCCAAATCTTGTTCCATAAAATATTTATATCACTATACAAAATTATGAATAATCTTTAGAAAATTCTGAGGATCCCAACTTGCAGAACCAATAAGAGCACCATTCATTGTAGTCTCATTCTTTATTAGTTTTATAAACTCCTTATCAACACTTCCTCCATACAATAAAACAATATCATCAACATTGAATTCCTGCTTAAATATTTTTCTTATAAATCTCTCAGCATCAACAAGATCTTCTATCTTTATTGGTACACCAGTTCCTATTGCCCAAACAGGCTCATAAGCAACAGTTAAAAGATTAAAATTAACAAAACCTCTCAAACAATTAACTATCTGGTTATACAATACATCCTTGGTTCTCCCCTCATTCCTTTCAATCAGAGTTTCACCAATACATAGTATTATCTCTGATGAATTATTCTCTAAAATGAGCACCTTTTTGTTAATAACATCATCAGATTCATTAAATATATGTCTTCTTTCAGAATGTCCGATAATTGAACCCTTGAATCCTACCGACTTGAGCATAGAAATTGTAACCTCTCCAGTGTAAGCGCCTCCAAGAACATGTGAAACATTCTGAGAAAATACATCAATATTTCTATAATTCTGAGCTAAAAATTGGATATAGGGATAAGGAACTGAAGCTATTATACGTAAACCTGGATTATTAAAATTAGATACCAATTCGAACCATTTACAGGCCTCGTCAAGAGTAAAATTGGCCTTCCAATTAGAAACTAATACGTATTTCATAATAAAATCTCAAGAATAATTCTGCAGAAGTTTTTTTATCCTTTCTTTTTGATAAAGCTCAGTCTTGAGTGGAATGTTACCTTTCAAAACATTCTCATCAAAAGTTGGTCTATCAACTTTATAAAACACTCCTGTATAGTAATGGTAAAGAGTAGAATTGTAAATTGCTTTTGATAAATCAGTACTATACTGATCTTCTAATTCCCTAATCTTATTTTTGAAAGTTTTAACATCCTCAGCCCTATAGTAAGTTATACAGGGAGATAATATATTAACAAAAGAAAACCCTTTATGTTTAATAGCTTCCTTTATTATATTGAAAGTTTTATTGACATCAAGAGCAAAAGCCTGAGCAACAAAAGTTGCTCCCGAAACTAAAGCCAAGCTAATAGGATTTACGGGTTCATCAAAATTACCCTGTGGCGTGGTAGAAGTTACCAAATTATGAGGAGAAGTGGGAGACACCTGCCCCTTCGTTAATCCATAAACAAAATTATCAAACATCAAGACAGTTAAATCTATATTTTTTCTTGCTGTATGAATGAAATGAGTTCCACCAATAGAAAGCAAGTCTCCATCTCCACTTATAACAACAACATTAATAGAAGGATTAGACAGCTTAAAACCCAAAGCCACTGGTAAAGGCCTACCATGCAAAGTGTGTATCGTATATAAATTGATGTAACTCGTTATCCTACCGGTGCAGCCTATGCCCCCTACGACAACAAGGCTGGTCTCATCAAATCCCATATCTACAAAAGTTTTATAAACAGCTTGCAAATCAGCAAAATAAGTACAACCTGGACACCACTGCGGTCTTATTTCAGTTTGTAACTCCTTCACCCTAACTTACCTCCTTCTATAAATTTAAACAAAATAAATAATAATCCTACTACAACAAATATGATATTAACAAAGTTAAATCTCAACAGAATATCCTTTTCTGAGTAACCCATTAATTCAAAATGATGATGCAGTGGAGTTATGTTAAATAGCCTCCTTCCATTAGTAATCCTAAAATAAATAACCTGTAAAATAACAGACAAAGTAACAAGGAAATATATATAACCAAGAAACAAAAGATAAGACTCTGTTTTAGAAACAACAGAAAGATAAACAAAAATAGAGCCAATAGCCATCGAACCTGAATCCCCCATAAACACAGAAGCCTTTGGAAAATTGAAAAACAAAAATACCAAAATGAAACATATAATACCCAAAACCAAATAAACCATACCAACATTAGACAACAACAAAAAAATCACCATATATCCCAACAAAGTGGTGATGGACAAACTTGCCAGTAAACCATCCAACCCATCAGTCAAATTCGTAGCATTTGTAACACCAGCGATTAAAAAATATAGAAAAATAAAATAAAACCCTCCAAAATCAACAACTTTTTCATGAAAAACTACAGAAGAAAAATTAACACCCAAATTCTCCTGAAAGTAATCGCTGTAACCACTCATAATATAAAACACTAAAGATGTAAGAATCAATTGCAAAAACAATTTTTCTCTAGCCTTCAACCCCAAATTCCTCTTATTCAATATTTTCATAACATCATCATAAAAACCAATCAACATACAACCCAAAAATAGTAAAACGAATATACCATAAAGAGGTATAGGATAAAAAAAATTTAGAATTAAAGAAAAAAAGAGTATAAATATGGAAAATACGATACCACCAGCAGTTGGAGTACCCTCTTTAGACATATGATGTTTGGGAGCATCTTCCCTCACGTACTGCCCCAATTTGACTCCAATAAACTTTATATAAAACCTATAAGCTAAAAAACAAAATATAAACAAAATAATTAAAAAAAACCATATCATACCTTAACTACCTCTATTATTACCTTCTTATACTGCATATTTTTTGATAATCTTTCAATAGATAACTCCACCAATTGAGAAATTTCGATATCTTTATAAGGATAGACCGAACATATCATATAACTCTCACCTGAATAACCCAATAAATTCAATTTACTATCAACCATGTTTTTTATTCTTTTACAAACAGAATCAACTTTGTCCTTATCAACCTTGGATAGAACTATAATTATAATCCCATTTCCTATAAAAGATATCATATCGGTTTCCCGAATAACAGACCTTATGGTTAAGTTTACCTCCCTTATAAACTTCATCTGCTCATCATTCAAATCTTGAAGATCCTTCCCAAATATATTATGGAAAGATATAAAAACTAGGGCAAAATTTTCATTATACCTCTTAGCTGAAAAACTCAAATTATTAATAAATTCCCATATAAAGTCAGGACTATAACAAAACAACCTATCATCCCAAATAACCCTATTTATAGATTTACTATATAAAATAGCAGTGTATAACATTATACCTATAAGATTCGCTAAATCTATTAAGAAATCTTCTTTCAAGTTTTTATATTTATCCTTATCAAGATAAGATATGTAAAGCATTCCCATTCTACTATTAGCAACATCTATAGGCACTGATATCGCCAACTGTTCTTTAGGATAAAATGGTTGTATTGGAACATCATTATCCTTATAAGCAAAGCCAATCTTACCTTCAACATAAGTATATCTATACAACTCCTCCATTTCTATCTTCTTATAATTGTAATAAAATTCAGCATTTTCACCAGAAACAAGAAAGGTATCCAAACTACCCTCAATCTCATTCTTTATAAAAATAACCATTGTATCGTAATCAACAAATCTTGTAACAATCTCTATTATATCCTCAGATACCTTATACAAACTTTGAAAATCATCAATATTTTCAACTATAAAAAACAAGATGTTTCTCAAACGTTGCAAGTCACTCTTAACTTCTTCAATATCCAAACTCATATCATTGAGACTTTTAGTCAATTCCTGTATAGCTTTGTCCTTTAGAATTAATTCGTTATTTAGAGCTTTTAACTGAGTATATGTCTCATCCTTTCTATTTTGAAAATCTCTTACAACCTTCTCTATTTCAACATTAAATGCAATCCTCTCTTGCTCAATTTCATTTTTCAAAGCCTCCATTTGTTTTTCATATTGAAAAATCCTATTCTCAAGCTCAGCTATATTTGAAACCAAAAGCTCATTCTGTTCTCTGTAATTTTCAAACTGAGCCAAAAAATTCAATATTATTTTATTAATCATAAAAAAAACAAATATAACCAACATAGAAATCATAAAGTTAGCCAACAAAAAAGAAAAAAGATTCGGAAATATTGGATCAGAAAACAAAGAAATAATCCCTGACAACCCTAAAAAAGAAAAAATTAAACTAATAGCAATCAAAATATATCTGAAGTAACTCTGTAAAAATTGAATAGAAGTAACAACAGGTACCATAAAAGATAATAATATACCAAAAGGATTCTTAGAAATAAACAGATAAGAAGCAGATAGAATACAATTTATAAACTCAAACGCCAAAATAACATTACCATTTTTCCTCATCAAAATAAATAAAAAATTCCAAACAAATAAAAACGAAATAATTATCCAACTGTAAAAACTGGATTCAGAAGATATACTACCAAAAATCAAAAATTGCGAAAACAATACAATAATAAGTGAAAATATCCTAACTAAATAATTAATATTATTATAACTATTCATCTATAGTATCAATAGCAATCTTGATTAACTCTTTCAAAATGTTTACGGCTTTCTTAGTATTTTCCAGAACTTCATCATGAGTAACACCGAACTTCACAACGTCCTCAGCTATATCAGTTATGACAGAGAATCCAACAACCTTAATACCGCAGTGCTTTGCCACTATAACTTCAGGAACAGTTGACATTCCAACTGCATCAACACCCAAAATTTTTAACATTCTTAACTCTGCGGGTGTCTCATAATTAGGACCCGTAACCATACAATAAACTCCCTCTCTTATACCATCAAAATTACGAATCTTTCCCTTTATCTTTTCTATCCATTCTTTATCGTAGGCATTTTGCATACTTGGAAATCTCGGACCAAACTGCTCCAAATTTGGCCCCCTCAAAGGATTATCCACAACAAAAAAAGCAATATGATCATTTATTATCATGATATCACCAACTCTAAAATCAGGATTTATACCCCCAGAAGCATTAGTAACTACCAAATTTTTAACCCCCATAAGAGATAAAACCCTCAAAGGAAAAACAACCCTATACATAGGATAACCCTCATAATAATGAAATCTGCCCTGCATGAATAAAATATTACTCCCTTTGTATCTAGAAAAAACCAATCTTCCTTTGTGACCTTCAACAGTTGTTCTCAAAAAATTGGGAATATCAGAATAGTTTATGGTTTTTATTTTTTCAAAACTCTCTGCTATTTCATTCAAACCAGAACCCAAAATTATAGCAACTTTTATATCAGTCAATCCCTGCTTCAATAAGTATTCCGAAGCTTCACTCAATTCAATTAAATACTTATCCTTATCAAACATAGTATCCCCCCTAGATGAATTCATCAGCCCAAACTGCACCTATTAAATTATAAGTATTATAATTCTTAACTTCTTTCAAGAAAACTATTCTTGATAAATCATAACCCTCAATCATTGTAACCTTAGAAATTACATCATTAAACAAAAAACTCTCAAAAATTTCAGAAGAGAGAACTATCTTACCAGATAAAAATATAAAGTCCGGATCTATAAAATATATCACATTGCTAATGAGGGTAGAAAAATACTTGGAAAACCTCTTGAACAATCTTTTAACCCTAAAAACATTCTCCTTTTCTATTACGGAAAGCAAATTTTTATGAGTGGTTTTGTAAAACTGATTATAATAATTTGTCAAAGCTTTGGCAGAAGCAAAAGTTTCAATACAAGAAAATGCCCCACAACCACATTTGTAAGACTTCCTATCTATTTTGGTATGTCCAACTTCCATAGCAGAGAAGTTAGAACCAATAAGAAGCCTACCATTTATTATAGCACCAGCACCTATACCAGTACCAACAGCTATATAGACTATATTCTTTTCCTTCAATCTCAAAACTTTATAAGCCCCAACAGCACCAGCATTACAATCATTAGATACAACTATCCTTTTTATATAGATACCTTTATCTCTAAACTTCTGATAAAAATAGTTAAAATCCAAGCTCTTCCAATACTTTAAATTGGGACAATTTATACAGTAATTACGATAAGGGTCCACAGTGCCAGGTAATGCAAAACCCAACTTATCAATCACAAACAATCCCCTTTTTCCAAAAATATCAAACAAAATATAAATAAAATCGTCAAACCTAAAATTAGAATCTATATCAATCGAATAAATCAAATTTATTTTAAAATCTTCATTTACTGTTGCTATGTCTATATGACTACCACCAACATCTACTGAAATATTCACTCTATTACTAATTTCAATTTTCCCCCTTTTATTGTTATTATTCTAACATTATTTAACTTGGCCAATTTCTTTCGGAGATAATATATAACAGTAGGAATGGCATTCATTTGAATATCCAATTGATCTTGTATAATTTCAGTATCAACAACTCTATTAACATTCTTAAGTAATATTTCAAAAATTTTAGATTCATTATAATTCAGAGTCTCAACCTGATGAAAAAAACCGTTCCTATACAACAAAACATAACCTGTGAGAGCATCAAAATAGTAATCAGAAACTATATGAATGTATTCTTTGGCAAGTTTGGATAATCTCTTAACCCAATTATTAATTTTGGCTATCAATTCATTTAAATTAAAAGGTTTCGTAATGTAATCTTCAGCCCCAAGCTCCAAAGCCACAAGCTTTTCTATATCACTGTCAATAGCAGTCAAAAATATAACCACACCCTCTGGATAAAATTCCTTGTACTCCTTATAAACATCGGTACCCCTACCATCAGGAAGATTAATGTCAAGTATAATCAAAGAAGGCTTATGCTTATATATAATGTTTCTCGCTTCTTTTACTGTATTACTAAGATAAACATCTATATTTTTTATCCTGCTTTTTATTATCTCACATATATTTTTTGCTAACTCGACTTCATCTTCAACCACCAATAGTTTTATCATAAATCTTTTTCTCTTTCATTTTGGATATTACATAGTCTTGAAACTCATAAACACTCGAAAAATACTGTATCTTACCTAAAGAATTAGTTGTCAGAAAATTGAAAACTATATCATCTATTTTTTCTTGCTCAAATTTTGAAACAATACCAAAAATAAATTTTCTCATATTAATAAAAGAAGAAAAAGTTGATTCAGATTTTAGAAAGTCCTTGTAATTAAAAGTTGTCAAATCCAATCTGAAAAACAACAAATTATCTTTAAATACAACAAAATCCATCAAAATCTCTTCCCTCAAATTGAAATTCTTTTCTTTTTTTTCATCGCTCAAACCAAAAGATACAATTTTCTTAAACATTTTTGAAATTTTCATGGTTTCTTCTGAAACCTGCTCAACATTTTTTATGTATCCCAAAGAAACATAAATAATCTCATTTAAGTTAAAAACATACTCCTTAGGTATAAACTCGTTTATATCATCCTTAGTTTCAAAAAATGAGACAGTAAACACTACTTTATCATCCCCAATTACTATATTCTTAACCCTAAGAGGAATATAATTCATAGTGGCAATGAGAAATAGAATGTCGTTCCTTTATTTAATTCACTTTTAACCCAAACTTTCCCTTTATGAAGCTCCACAATTCTTTTAGTTATATACAATCCCAATCCTTTACCAACTATTTTCTTCTTCTGAGTATCATGTGTTCTATAATATTTCTCAAATACTTTATCAATTTCCTCAACTGGTATTCCTATACCCTGATCAGAAACACTGATAACAACCTCTTTACTCTTAATCTCAAGGTTAATAGTGATCTTTCCACCAGTGGGAGAGTACTTAACTGCATTGGATAAAAGATTATGTAAAACCTGTTCAATTTTATCCTTATCAGCGTAGATAACTACGCTATTGACACTAGAAGAAACAAAAAAATCAAAATTTACATAACTGATTTTAAAAATATCAACAACTTTATTGATAACTTTAATAATATCAAACTTAACAGGATTTATTTTTAGGATATTTCCTTCCAATTTTCTCAGATCCATCAAATTATTAAGCATTCTATTTATCCTATCTATTTCAGAATTTATAACTCTTAAATAGGAATCTCTCTGATCAGGAGTTATTTTATCAGGATACCTCAGAAGAGCTGAAAGATATCCCTTCATAGTAGTCAAAGGAGTCTTTATATCGTGAGATATGGTGGCAACAAAATCATCCTTCTCCTTCTCAAGATTCTTTTGCTCAGTAACATCTTTAAGCACAATAAGATAGTTATAGATATCACTTTCTTCCAACATAATATCTTCAGAATCAATAGGAAAATGCAACAACGAAAAATTATATTTTATTATTTTCACTTTGTCATCATATTCAAAAACAGCTTCACCGTTTATAGTATCCGTTCCCTCTTCAACATATCTCTTAACTAAATCTTCACAACTGAGTATTTTTTGAATAATATCACCAGATTTATCAATAAGAAGATCATTGATGAAAAATCTTCTTTCAATAATATCAGTAGGTTTATGAGCTATCTCCAATATATCAACAGCACTCTTATTAATTAGTAAAACCCTCTTCTCCAAATCTATAACAATAATACCGTCATTCATAACCTCAAAAACTTCAAAAAGTATTCTCTTGTCCTTAACATTCAAATAGTAAAGAAACATATTGTTATAAATCATAGAAAGCATTTTTTGCATAAGATTGAAAACCTGAATCTCAAACTGAGAATAACTCAAATTATCAGAAACAGCAATAGCAAAAGAGTTATAGTACTCATAAAACTGAGAATACCTCGCATCATAAAAAGGAATAATAAAAATCAAATGATTAGTGTCTGAAAAAAAAGTGTTAATAAACTGATATTTACTTTCATAATTTTTATCCTTTTCAAATATCATCACCTTATCAAGAGAGTAAACAAATTCCCGAGGAACACTTAAAGAATAAGGATAATTACAGTCTTCATTATCAAAAACTTTAATATACTCCAAACTGAATTCCATAATGTTGCTCAAAGAATACTCCTTTTTCTCTTTGAAAATAAACAAGTTTTTGAACCCCAACTTAGAAATAATAATATACAAATATTCAAACACTCTATTTAGATTACTCTGTCCATCTTGGAAATACAGAACTTTCAAGAACTCCTGAACAAGATTATATATATACCTTATTTTTTCGAGTGTTTCTTGATTCTTTATGACTAACAATCTTCTTGACAGTTCTTTAGAAACAGAAGCTAAAAATGCTCTTTCATCTTTACTTAACTCAACATTACTTCCAAAAAATATTAAAATGCTACCAACCTTCTCATCACCCAAATTTAAAGGTATATTAACAATTGACCTTATATTACTATAATAAAATTTCATAATTAACTTAAAATCCTCATCACCTTTATACACAACCCTAAAATCAGATAGAAAGTTAATTATATTATAACTATCCATAGATTTTTCTATTTCTCTTAAATTATATCTTATATTCTCTTGCAAGTACTCAGGAATATTCCAAAAAATTACCTTATCGAATCTCTTAATTATCTTATGAAAAAAGAGCACAACAATAGAATTAATCCTATAACCAATAAAAGAATCAAGAATATTGACAAAATTAGATATCCTTTTCTCAAAATCCTCAACGCTTGAAATGGAATTAATATATTTATTCATATCCTCTTTCAAATTGGAATACTTTATTCTATTTTCAAGACCAATCATCTTCTCATGATAACCAAATATTTCTTGTTCCA
>JANXBF010000001.1:33697-162840 GCA_025057615.1 Candidatus Calescibacterium sp.
TCCAATTTTTTGGTTTTATTGTAAAGATTTTTCATTTCCTCCTTTTTTATTCTCAACTCATTTTTATAGGAATCAAACAAAAAGTTTATGGTAGAAACAATCTCAAAGAAACTTTTCACTATTCCTATTTCCTTGGATATATCACCTTTAGGATCAATAGAATTAATAAAGATAATATCAAATATTATAGGTTCATTTTTACCTTTAACCATAAAGGAGAAAGTTCCCACGAAATTAGACGGATTGAAAATATCTTTTGAATAATTATATATCAACTCCGAAAAATTCTGATACTTAGGATTAATCTTTATAAACTCAAACTTGGTTTTTGATTTGGTAGAATAGGCATACAAAGCAGCATTATTCCAAATCTCAAAAATAAAATCAACAATTTTTATGATTGCATTATCTATGGTAAATTTTTCGGTTCCAACCAATTCTTTAATTATTTCAAAAACTTTTTGATAAAGAAAAGCAGAATCTACTTTACTAACACTATAATACCATATAGCCATCTTGGATAAAATATTCATTATCTCTTCATTCCAGCTATCATCGGATTCCAACGAAAAATCAGAAAAAGATAAGACAGCCAAAGGTAACTTACCACCAAAACTAACTTTCTTACATAAGAATCCCTTTACTTTAGAAAATCTACATGTAGAACAAGGAACAGGCTTATTCTTCTTAAAAGCAGGACAAACCTCTAACAACACATTCCAATTATTTATATCACACGGTAAGCTGTTATAAAACTTGCCATTTTCAAAAACGAAAGCTACATGCAAATCAAAACCTATGTTTGAAAACAAATTTAAAAGCTGATTTACAGGCAACTCATCCTTCTTAAAACCTATCTTATCAATTATCCACTTTGATATTTCTTTAAAAATTTCATTCTTATCAAAAATATATAGATTACTGTTTATAAGCAAGGATATGGTATCAGCTATATTGTTTAAATCATTCAGATCTTTGATATCAAACTTTTTTTCTCTTATCAAAGTTAGCGTACCAATAGGGAAACCCTTATGCCTAACAGGTACAACTAAAACAGAGAAAACATGGTTGGATAGAGAAGTACCAATAGTTCTAGGATCCCTTGTAGTATCAAGTATAACAACCGGTATATTCTCGTCAAAAGCCACCTTTTCTAATCTATCAACAAGATTCTTATGGAAGTTCGAACAATCCTTATCAATACCTATATGTTTAACACAAAAAGAAGAATATTCATCAAACTCCATATAATATACTTGTTTGGCTTGATACTTTGATTGTATCTGATAAAGAATATTCCTTAAATTATCGAGTCTACTTTGATTATGTATATTTTGGAAAATGTTCATAAATCAAGATCATTAATGGATATAGAGACAGCATTTTGTAGAATAATTTTTTTTCGTTCTTCAACATCAATTCCCATGAGAATATTAATAATTTTTTCAGCTTTTTCAGCATCATCTAAAGAAACTCTCTTAAGAATCCTGGTCTTGGGATTCATTATTGTTTCCCAGAGCTGTTCAGGATTCATCTCACCCAGTCCTTTAAAACGCTGAACCCTATATTTTGTCAAGTTCCTGGTTTCCTTCTCCAATTCCTTATTGGTGTAAACATATATAGATTTGTTGTTGGTGATTATCCTATAAAGCGGGCTATGGGCCAAATATAAATTTCCATGATATATAAGAGATCTCATAAATCTATAAAAAAATGTCAACAAAAGTGTCCTTATGTGATATCCATCAACATCGGCATCAGTAGCAATGACAACCTTGGAATATCTCAATTTAGAGATATCAACTTTTTTATCTTCGTAATCTATCCCACATCCCAAGGCAGCTATTATAGCCCTTATCTCATTATTTTGTAGTATCTTTTCTATATTAGACTTTTCAACATTTATTATTTTACCTTTGAGGGGTAAAACAGCCTGAGTATTTCTATCTCTTGCATTTTTTGCAGACCCACCGGCACTATCACCTTCAACAATGTAAATCTCCCTCTTACTTATATCCTTGGAAATACAGTCAGCAAGTTTACCCGCAACAGTGTAAAGTATATCAGTTTTAGATTTAGCTATAACCAACTGTCTTGCTCTTTTGGCAGCAACTCTGGCCTTATATGCAATCAAGGATTTCTGCAAAATAATATCAATAATATCCTTATTAGAATCAAATATTCTCTTTATATCATTCATTACAGTATTCTCTATAGCATTCTTAACTTCGTTGCTGACAAGCCTTGATTTAGTCTGACCCTCAAACTGAGGATTAGGTACCTTAACAGAAACTATGTAAACCATCGACTGCCTAATATCATCTCCAGAAAGACTTACATCCTTTTCCTTTATACTTTCAATAGCAAAATTGTTGACAAGACGAGTAAAAGAATTTCTGAAAGCAGTCAAATGAGTACCACCATCAACCGTGTTAATATTATTAGCAAAAGATTTGTAAATCTCAACATCAGAATCAGTATGAACAAAAGCAATCTCTACAACAACATCCCCATAAACATTCTTAACATACTGTACATCATAAAGCTTATTAAAAGAGTTATGGCTAACTATATTTTGAACAAAATCACTTATACCCTGTGGATAATTCAGAACCCTGTTTACACCAGTAGACTCATCACTAAACTCAATAGTGATAAATGGATTCAGATATGCAAGCTCTTCCAACCTTTCCAAAACATATTCATGATCAAAATTTATGTTTTTGAAAATTTGGCTATCAGGTTTGAAAGTTATTATTGTTCCAGTTCTATTAGTTTTACCCTTTCTCTGAACGGTACTTACTGGTACACCTCTCTCGTATTTTTGAGTCCAGACATACCCATCTCTATGCACCTCAGCAATTAAGTACTCTGAAAGAGCATTAACAACAGATATACCCACTCCGTGCAAACCACCTGAAATCTTGTAAACCTTGTTGGAAAACTTGGCACCAGAATGTAAAACTGTTAAAACCACTTCTAAAGCCGACTTACCCTCAGAAGGAACAATGTCAACTGGAATACCTCTACCATTATCTTCAACAACACATTCATTTGTCTTTAAAAGCTTTACTTTTATAAGATTACAATATCCTGCAACAGCTTCATCTATACTGTTATCTACAACTTCGTTAATCAAATGATGAAGCCCTTTTTTATCAGTAGAACCAATATACATTGCAGGGCGCTGCCTAACAGCTTCCAACCCTTTTAGAACTTTTATGTCTTTTGCACTATATCCGTCTGTTTTTTGGGCTTTGACAGTCATATCTTATACTTATCCTTTTCCTCAGATAATTTTCTGAATCTTACAACTAAACCAGTGATAACTCCGAAAACCAAACCTACAAATATTCCAACAATAAGAAGTATAAAAGCACTTCCAGGGAAAAAAGCAAAAAAATTACCAGATAAAAATCCTAAAATCCCAAATATAACAACAAAAACTAAAACGTATCTTAAAAAAATTTTGTCATTATCCATATTGAACTCTTCAAAATATAATTCTCTAAAACAAAAATATTATCCTTTACTTATCTTTTTTATTTCTTCATAAATTTTTCTAACTGTTGGTAAATGATAACCGCTAAACTTCTTAAACCACCCAAGATAGTAATCCACTTCCGTTTTGGTCTTATTTAATACTAAATCTCTATAAAATGAAGGTTCTCTATTATCTCTTAACCATCTCAAAATCTTTGGGTTAGAGTAAATTTTCTTAAATAACCAAAATGGAGAATACTTATAAAAAATAGAAATGTAATTTAAATTGTAGGACCTGAAATTGTAAAACCTTATATTTTCCTTATTCATAAAATCCATTATTTCAACTATGAGCTTCCTTTCAAGTTCAATGGCCTCATAATTTGAAGTAAATATTTCCCAAGGTAAACCTCCAAAATAAGCAGGTACAACATTAAGAACCAAATTCAAAATTAACTTCGAAAATCTGACATCTAAATGACTATAAGAATAACTAAAAAAACAATACTCATTATTCCACCTTAGATTAAAATTCATTAATTTATTTTCTATACCACTACTTCCAACAACAGTCAAAACAGCTTGTGATTTATAGGGATTATAAATCAAAAGTTCATTATCTTTGAAATCCATGGCAGTGGTAAAAGTCAAATAATATAAATTACCATTGAAAACTAATGTCACTTCATCCTCAACAAAAACTCCATTCTGGGTTAACACTAAATTATCAACTTGATAAGTGCTTAATATACTTTCCAAATAAGACTTAACATCGTAAGATTTTGAACACAGAAAAAGATAATCTATTTTCTTTATCCCACTATCTATTATTTTTACCTTATCAACTCTATTAGATAACAACTTCTTACCCCTGTATAAAAATGAAACATCATAAGGGCCCAAATTCTGCCTGCGTGTATAAATTAAAGGTTCATAGAATCTAAGAAGGAAATACAAAAAAGCACCCATAGATCCAAAACCAGCAATAACAATCGTCTTGTTGTTATTCAACTCTTTCATTACTTTTAACTTTATAATTATAAAAGTATCCTATTATAAACAATGAAACTCCCATAATAAAAGCCATCAATGATAACAAAACAAAAACCAACGCAAGAATCAAAAAACTCTCCCACCAAAAAAACTCAAAATCTTTCACAATTAAACCTCCTTAAAAATTAATTATTAATATACCTTTCAAGATCTTTCAACTGGTTCCTATTACCTATACATACAATCGTATCATTGGGGGAAAATTTGAAATTATAAGGATCTGGATTAACGACAAATTCCTTGCCTCTTATGACAGCAACAATAGAAACCCCAGTTTTCTTTCTAACTTCCAATTCACTCAAAGTCTTATCAACAAAATAACTCTTATCAGATATCTTTAACCATTCAAATATTAGCTGCTTTTGAATGTACTCAACTTTTTCTTTACTGATCGTTTGATATAAAGCCTCAGTCAAAATAAGTCCCAACTTCTTAGCCTCCTCAGAAGTTAATGTGAATTCAAATAAAACGTCCTCACCCTTAAGAAAGTAAACCTGTTTTATTCCTGACTCGTAAACAATAACTTGAATTTCACTATCAGCGGTTCTGATTATATATTTCCTACCTAAACCTGGTAAATCTACTTCCTCAAAGAAACTCATGAGAAAAATTTATTAAAAAATTCTTCTATACTCATCTTTCCTATGTCACCAATACCCTTCTGCCTAACAGTAACAGAATTTGTTTCCTTTTCCTTTTGACCGATGATGAGCATAAGTGGTATTTTTTGAATCTCGGCTTGCCTTATTTTATAACCCAATTTCTCTGCGTCTCTATTAATTTCAACCCTTATTTGCCTGTTCTTCAAAAAATTAAAGACTTCCTCTGAATAATCATTAAATTTTTGAGAAACAGGTAAAACAATAACCTGAATGGGAGCCAACCACAAAGGAAACTCCCCACCATAATGCTCTATTAAAATACCAAAAAACCTCTCAAAAGAACCCAATATTGCTCTGTGTATCATAACAGGAACATGTTTAGAATTATCCGGACCAATGTAGTAAATACCAAATCTCTGAGGCAAATTAAAATCAAGCTGGATAGTTGAACATTGCCAGGTTCTTGACAAAGCATCAGTTATCTCAACATCTATTTTGGGTCCATAGAAAGCACCCTCACCTTCATTAATAGTATATTCCATACCAGCTTTATCAAGAGCATTTTTCAGAGACTTTTCAGCCAAGTTCCATAACTCAATATCACCAACAAACTCATCAGGTCTGGTGCTCAAATAAACCCTATATTTATCAAAACCAAATTTACCCAAAATATACCTAGTTAAATCAATAAGTTCAATTATTTCATTCTCAACCTGTTCAGGAGTACAGAATATATGAGCATCATCCTGAGTAAATCCTCTTACTCTCAAAAGACCATGCAAAACACCAGACTTTTCATATCTATAAACGGTTCCATATTCCGCTATCCTCAAGGGCAAATCTTTATAGCTTCTTATCGCATTTTGAAAAACCTTGATATGAAAAGGGCAGTTCATTGGCTTTACAACGAATTCCTGTTCCTCATCAGTTTCCATAATCGGAAACATATATTTATTGTAGACTGCCAGATGACCACTTATTCTCCAAAGATCAGCATTAGCAATATGTGGAGTCCTAACAAAAAGATAGCCCTTCTCTTCCAACTTCTTTCTTAAGAACTCTTCAATAGTATACCTTATCCTTTCTCCCTTAGGCAACCATATTACCAATCCACCACCAACAGTAGGTTCAATCTCAAATAATCCTAACTGACTACCCAAAATTCTATGATCTCTCTTCTTTGCCTCCTCTCTTCTTTGAATAAAATTTTTGAGCTCCTCATCAGAAAAGAAAGCAGTACCATAAATTCTCTGAAGCATCTTGTTCCTTTCATTACCCTTCCAGTAAGCACCGCTAACAGAAAGAAGTTTAAAATGTTTTATTCTTCCTGTAGAAACAACATGCGGTCCCCTACAAAGATCTACAAATTCCCCCTGTCTATAGATAGATACAACATCTTCATTAATATCCTCTTGAAGCATGAGAACTTTATAATTTTCATCCAAATCTTTAAACAACGCAATAGCTTGATCTTTTGTAATCTCCTCTCTTATAATGGATAAATCCTCATGAACTATTTTTTTCATTTCCTCTTCTATTTTTGACAAATCTTCCTCAGAAATAGGATTCTCAAAATCTATGTCATAATAGAATCCAAAATCAACAGGTGGTCCTATTGTAATTTTGGCTCTGTTTTTGTATATCCTTTTAACAGCTTGTGCCATTAAATGTGCAGCACTATGTCTGAGAACTTCTAAAGCTCTATGATCATCCTCCGAAATAAGCTCTATTTCCGATTCATTAGGAGCCCTAAAAGAAAGATCAACAAGCTTTCCATTAAAGCAAGCAACAACAAAATCTTCAATCTTTAACCCATTTTCTTCTATAGACTCTCT
Source organism: Candidatus Calescibacterium sp. (assembly GCA_025057615.1). Lineage (GTDB taxonomy): Bacteria > DRYD01 > DRYD01 > DRYD01 > DRYD01 > DRYD01. The sequence continues at coordinate 40,671 of JANXBF010000001.1, forward strand.
TATCGTTTTATCTTTTTGAACTTTTATTTTCATAAGCAATAATCATTGTAAATTTCCAAATAAATTTCTAATTATAGTTTTTCAATACTAAAATGGATTTCCCTTTATATTTATCAACATACTGAAAAATAAATCCCCCTCCTATGAAAAAGAAGGGGGATTTAAGAGGTTAGTATTTATATAGCTCTGGCACCTGGGAAACCAAAAGATCCACTGAAAGAACTGAAATTGAAATTGAACCCTGCTTGCCCAAACTGATTAAACTGATTACCTTGGTTTTGTTGCTGTAACAAAATCATCAATAACATAATAATCAACATTATTATTAATTGTTGATTCATACCATTGGGTTGGCAACAACCAGGGTTACCCATTCCAGGAAAACCACCCATACCAGGCATACCAACAGGAAAACCGCAACCAGGAAGTCCTCCCATACCGGGCATAGAAAAGGGGGAAACAGGATTTTGACCAAACTGACCCAATGGATTAGAAAGCAAACCACCCAAAATGCCACCTATTAAACCGCCAACCAATCCTCCAATTAAACCTTGCAATAAAGGATTATTAGATATAAATCCATCTTGAATTCCAAAACCTACACCTATACCAAGTGCACCAAATCCCCCAGCTATACCAAACCCTCCAGCTATACCAATTCCTCCACCTATATTAATTCCTCCACCTATCATACCAATAGTATTAAACATATTTTCATTTCACCTCCTTAACTTTATCAATCAATTCTACTTTTGATCTTTAGAAACACAGAACCAATCCATTTTTTGTTAAAATTGTTAATTTTTTTTGAGAATTTGTAAAAATAAATAATTACTTAAGAAACTCAACTTAAAATCTTTTTCAAAGCATCCTTTATAGTAAAAGAAGAAGGGTAATCAATAATTTTTGACTTATCGACATGTTTGACCAACTCATCGTAAGTCGAAGGACCAATAGGAATAAAACCCAAGTTTGGAAAAACCTTAAAAAATTTAAAGAAAATCTTGGTTAAAAAAGAACTCGTAAGAACAACATAATCGTAATTAACTGAACTACCAAAAATTTCTCTATTCGGGTATAATGTATATATGTGTAATTCCTGAACGTTTGGCAATCTAATTGGCTTTGCTAATGAAGATCTTAGTATTAGGCATTTGCGCCCCAGTTCATCAAGTAAGAACTCTAAAAACCTTGATTCATATTTTGGAGGAATGATTATATTTTTATTTACTGAAAACAAAACTTCTATTTTTTCAGCAGTCCTCGGCCCAATTGCTATGATTCCTTTATCTCTAATCTTATCAATATAATACTCTTTTTTATTCTTTTTTAAATATTGATAAAACAATTCAACACCATTTTGACTTGTCCACCCAACATAATCAAAATTATCAAGTATATCTATTGCTTTTTTTAAATTCCTATAAATCGGTCTTATTTTTGCTATTTCAATTATATCTATTGAAATTCCAAATTCCTTCTCAAGCAAATCTTTTAGAAACTTGTTATCGTCACATTTAGGACGGGTTATTAAAACTCTCATAAAAATCTAACAAATTAAAATCCAACCAATTAACATTTAACTAATTCATACTTAATCCAAATTCACTAACTTTCTTCGCTCTTAAAACACTAAAAACATTATATGAAAAATCAACAATTTTTTTCCTTACCAATTCAGATAAATTATCATCAATATTTAACTTACCAAATAACAAATCAAAATTTTGCCCGATTTCATCACAATCCATAAAAAACTTATAACCTTCTATTTCTCTTTTCCACATTTTTATTTCCTCTTCAAAAGAAACCTCCAAAGAAGCTATATCTATTGCCAAATTTATTAGAAAAGATACAATCCTTTTATCATCAACCATTCTTGATATTTTATACAAACAATTAGCACAATAACCATAGTTTTTTTCTTGCCAATTTTCAACAGAAGCCAACAAATAAATAGCAATGGAAAGAGGATAGTTTCTAACTAATCTGAAATATCTGCTTATATTTTCATAAGTCGAGATTAGAAAAGTCTTTCTCCAATCCATAAACATCTCAGAATTTTTATGAAGATGTATTACAAGTTTAATAAGTAACTCCTCTATAAAATCTTGAATAAATTTATCACCCTTGCTCTTTATGCCAAAATCAATAATATCAGAAATGGTTTCTGTAATATTTTTCATAGTAGAATTATAAGCTTTTACTAATATCATTTCCATAATCTCTTCTTTCTTTATTTCATTAGAATTGTTACTCAGTATTTTCACTAACTTTAAAAAATTGTGTAAAGACATAGAAGAATAAAGAGATAATAAACTTTCATAATCAAATTTTGGTAAAATAGCATTTATAGAATCAAGTCTGCTCTTAATTAAGGAATAATGATCCTCATCCAACCTATCCTTCAATTTCAACAAAAAATCTATCTTATTGAACGGATTATTGAGAAGCATCTCTATGGATTCTTCCTTGTTAAACCTTATTCTTGAAACTATCTCTTCAATCCTTGATAGGATAAAAAAATATTTATCAAAAACCTTTTCATCCTGATTCAAATATACAAGAATATTATAAAAAAGATTATAGTAAGAATAAAAAGATATCCATAGATAACCACTTTCTAAATTTTTATCTATAAGAGAGCATATTTCATAAAAGAGAGAGTCAAATTCTTCCGCGTTTTGAACTTTTATCGCGTTTATCTTATGATATATCAGGGGTAGATTATTTGTCATAAAATTTCAAATTTTCCCTCCCATTGGGTAGAAAAATTTGTCTCATTAACAGAAATCGATTTTACCAATCCAGGAGAATCATTTTTTATTATATAAATTAGCTTATCCAAATTTTCTTTCTCACCAATTAACAAGGCTTCAACTTTACCATTACTTAAGTTTTTAGCATAACCACTAACATTCAATTTAAGAGCATTTCTTTTGATAAAATATCTCATTCCAACTCCCTGAACCTTACCGTCTATAAGCAATAAAACGGCCCTCATCTGTCTATCTCTCCCAAAACTATATCCAAAGTTCCAAGAGTAACAATCATATCCTGTATGAGCTGACCTTTCGAGATTTCAGGTAAAAGAGAAAGATTAGAAAAAGCACCACTTCTATACTTCACTCTGTATGGCTTATCAAAACCATCAGAAACAACATATACTCCATACTCACCTCTTGGAGCCTCTGTTTTAACATACACTTGCCCAGCAGGAATATTTATCTTCCAACCAATTCTCATATCTATATGTAGTTGGTTTTTAACAAACGGATCCTCAAGAATCTTGACTACTTGCTCCAATATTTTTATTGTCTCTTCGATTTCTTTCATTCTTATTAAATATCTCGCCATATTATCGGAAGCTGTTTCAACAGGAACTTCAAAATCAATCTCATCATACAGTAAATAAGGCTCACTCCTTCTAAGATCCCACCTCACACCTGCTGCTCTTAAAACAGGTCCTGAGGCGCCATAACTAAGAGCCAAATCCTGAGGTATGTATCCAACATCCTCCATCCTACTTATAAATATGGGATTTTCAGTCAATATGCCATGCAAATCCGGTAACTTTTTTTTCAATAAAATTAAAAAATCTCTGACATCATTTAGAGTACTATCAGCTATATCGTAGGCAACTCCGGATGGTCTAATATAGTGTAGAGTTAACCTGGCTCCAACCAATTTTTCAAAAATAGCCAAAATATTTTCTCTCAATTCAAAAGCCCATAAGAAAGGAGTCACAGCACCCGCATCAAGAGCAATCAATCCATACCATAGAAGATGACTTGCAAGTCTATTTAATTCAACCGCCAATGTCCTGAGAGCCTGTGCTTTCCTTGACGGAACGATTCCCAAAAGCTCATCAACCGCTAAACAAATAGGCAAATTCATATTCATGGCCGATATATAGTCCTGCCTATCAGTTATATGAACACCCTGTACATAAGTCAAACTCTCAGCTATCCTTTCCATACTCCTATGAAGATATCCTATAACAGGTTTTAGTTCCAAAATTACCTCTCCGTCAAGTTTAACCAAAAGCTGAAGTATACCATGGGTAGAAGGATGTTGAGGTCCCATTGCAATCCACATTTCTTTTATTTCTATACCATCCTCAGTTGCCAAAGTATCTTCTTTACTTATCCAAAAAGACAGGCTTTTCTCATCAACCATAGGCTTTCTCTCCCGTTTGATTTCTTCATTTATCTACTTCAATAAACATTATCAATTATCCTTTTATTAAAAATCCAAAAAGGTTAAAAAAAAGATACGTAGTAATCTATTAACATATGATAGAAAAACCTAAAGGAACAAATGATTATCTCTATCCAGAAAGCCAAATAAGAAAACAGGTCATAAACCAAATATCATCTTTTTTGGAAAAACTGGGTTATGAACCAATAGAAACCCCTATTTTTGAAAATGTAGAGCTTTTTAAAAGAAGTGCAGGAATATCAAGTGATATCGTTTCTAAAGAAATGTACGAATTTCTAGATAAAAAAGGAAGACAACTAGCCTTAAGACCAGAAATAACAGCACCAGTAGTAAGAGCAATAATACAAAATAATCTAATCAATCAACCAATAATAAAACTCTACTATTTTGGAAGTATATTTAGATACGAGAAACCACAAAAAGATAGATATAGACAAGCAACACAGTTTGGTATAGAATTCTTTGGAATGGATAAATCCATAGCAGACTTCGAAACAATACTAATAGCTCACAATATATATAAAACTATATTCAACCTGGAAATAGAAATACACCTAAATAGCATAGGATGTAAAGATTGCAGACCAGAATACAGAAATAAAATATATAATTATTTCACAAATTTTAAAGATATGCTATGTTCAGACTGTCAAAGAAGATTGGAAGAAAACCCTCTAAGAATTCTTGACTGCAAAAATGAAACCTGTAAAGAAATATCTCAAAAATCACCCAAATCATCAGAATATCTCTGCCAAAATTGTAAAGAACACTTTACTAAGCTACTAGAAATCCTAAAAAATCAAAATATACCAATAGTACAAAACCCTCTGCTAGTTAGAGGTCTGGATTACTATAATAGAACAGTTTTCGAAGTAAAACATAACAATACTGACTTAGCAGGAGGAGGAAGATATGACTACTTAGTAAATCAAATAAGCCAAGGTAAATACGATATTCCAGCAGTGGGGTTCGCAGGAGGATTAGAAAGACTAACAAACCTGCTAAAAGAAAAAAAATACACAAACAAACTATTAGAAGAAAAACTGAAAATAAATATCGTATCACTTTCCGAAAAAGCAGATAACATAATGTCCAACATATATTCAAAAATAATAGATAAAATAATCAAAAAGAATAAAAATATAGAAATACACCTAACAAAGTTTGATAACTTATCAAAAGCTTTAAAAACTGCAAATAAATTGAAAATAAACTACTTCATATTCATAGGTGAAGAAGAATTAAAAAATGATGAAATAACAATCAAAAATATGGAAACGGGAAAACAAGAAAAAATAAGTATAGAAAATACAATTTCAAAAATATTGCAAATAATAGAAAATAATCTAGAATAATGAAATTTACAAATTCAATCAAACTATCATTTTGTCATTTGAGAAAACATTTTTTAATTATCTCAAACCTTCAAAGTACTCAAGGTATTGTTCAGATATTTTAGTTGCTCTATTAACTTTGTAACTCTTTTCTCTATTTCATCTTCCGGTATTTTGGTTGGATTATTTTCATCAAAATCATATAAACTAAGCTCTATAATTTCGGTATAGACTTGCATAATATCCCTAGAAATATCACTCTTACCTATGAAATTCAGTTTATCTATAGAATCCCTAAGATTATTCTCGTTCATTAGTTTGTTTATTTTTTGGACCATATACTGTCCAACTACAACAAGATTTACAAAAATATTACTATACTTCTTCATCTTTAAATCTCTATTTATCTCCTCTATTTTACTGTTAAAATTAATTTTAGAATAATCTATTGGATTAATCTTTTCTATTATTTTCTCAGATGGAGAAGAAAATTTATCAACAGTAATAAACAAATCTTGGGTTTCTTGTTTTTCAACAGTCTGAGTTGAAGTATTGAGTATTTTATATAACCAGTATAAACCTACACCAACAATTGTAATAACAATAATGGAAGCCAGTAAAATAAGAGCAACGTTAATCCAATTAAACTCACTTGGCTCAGAAGTTGGAGGGTTTATAGTTGGGGAAGTTGTAGGATTGGTAGTGGTAGGATTATATGGAGGGTAAGTTGTATGGGGTTGTTGATACGGCTGAGGCTGAGGCTGTTGATAAGGTTGTGGTTGTGGCTGAGGTTGTTGATACGGCTGAGGCTGAGGCTGTTGATAAGGTTGCGGTTGTGGCTGAGGTTGTTGATACGGCTGTGGCTGAGGCTGCTGATGCGGCTGCGGTTGCGGCTGAGTAACATAACTAGAGATGACTTTTATTGTTATAGATTTAGAATTATCCATAGGAGCAAATTTACTCACTTTCTGGTTATTATCATCAATACTATACATCAATCCTATGTCCTTAAGAACAAAGTCTCCTTCTTGCCTGGCTTGCAAAACAAAAGTATAAGTTAAATCCATTATATCATAATTGTTAGTCTGGGTTATTTTTCTGTCTATAGATCTGGAAATAACATTGAAATTGCTCAAGAATTCTTCTATCTTAAGTAATTTAAAATTATCCTCAACATACCAAGTGGTATTAGAAGGGCTCTTAAAATTGATATGTATAGTCAGGTAAAAATTTTCACCGAGTCCAACTATATTTTTAGAAGCTTGTGGAGATATCTCAACTATATTACCATAATTATCTGTAAAAGAAGTTAGAAAAAAATAAAGAGATACCAACAATAATAGCCAAAAATTATTCATTTTATTCTTGAAACTCATCATTTACCTCCTTAATAGCTTTCCAACCTACATCTCAATATTTTCCTACATACTATATCAAACATATTTTGTACTACATCCTCTTCAGTTAAACAAGAAGTATTAAAAAAATAAAAAATCCTGTTAGAAAATATGATTGGTAGAATTTTGTATAGACTTTGGATATAATCAAGTTGCAATCTATCAAACAATTTAGAATTATTCTTTTTTTTTATTCTCTTTTTTATATCTTCAAAATCAGCCTCAAGAATAAAGGTAATATCAGGCCAAAGATAACTATTATTCTCAAATACTATTTGTCCATGAAAATATATCAAGCTGTCAAAATCTATTACTCTTTGAAACAACGCTTGATAAACAAAAGTACTATCAATATACCTGTCCATTATAACTATCTTATTTTGCCCATTATCAATAAGTTTAATCAGCTTTTTCCTAGCAATCAAAAACAAGAGAAATAAATATTTTGAATCATTAATATTTGTATTATATATTTCATCTTTAAAAAACATTGGTTCATGATATTTCTCAATATTCAAATATGGAAATTCATTAACCATTTTATGATAGAGAAGATCAGCTATTGTAGATTTACCCGTTCCGTCTGCACCTTCAATAGAAATTATACTAAAACCCATTTCTTATATTCTTGGACAGAAAAAATATATATCCCTTTCAGAATTATTAGGTTCAAATTGTTACATTTAGTATATTTTGAGTTTCATTGAATAGTTCCTGAATAACAGAAATAGGGTCTTTTTTGTTTTGTTCAACTTCATCTATTTTTTTTAGTAACTCTTTTGTTCTTTGTTCGTTTACAAATTCAGAGTAATTTTTGGTTAAAATATCATCTACCATAATTCCTTTCTTAGTGGGTATCAATCTGTTGAATTTTTCAATGGCATATCCTCTGGTAAAAAGTTTCTGAATTGTGAAGGCGTAAGTAGATGGTCTTCCGATCTCTTTTTCTTTCATCATTTTTATTATCTCAGATTGTGAATATAACATTGTTGTAGGTTTCTTCAAATTTCTAACCTTAACATTGTATTTTCCTTCTACAAGTCTTTCCGTTTTGTAAGCCAAATAAGGAAATATATCAAAAGCTAAACCAGAAGTATCAATGATCCTTTCCTGTTCAAGCTCAGAAACTTTGTCACCTTGTTTGAGAACGAACTTATACTTAGCAATCTTAACATAATTATCTTTTGTAAAACATGCTAAAAATCTTCTGTAAATCATTTCATACATTCTCACATCATAACTTGAAAGTTTATCCTGATAGGCTATTTTAATGTCATCAGGTTCCAAAGGTCTGGTCACTCTAATAGCCTCATGTGCATGTTGTTCTCCAAACACTCTATATACAAATTCCAGGCCTTTTTTACTATAAATCTCTTTTGCCACGTTTATTCCTTGATCAGAAATGTAGTAACTATCAGTTCTATGATAAGTTATCAATCCGTTCTCAAATAACCTTTGAAGTATTTGCATGGCTTCTTGAGAACTAATCTTTAATACATTGTTGGCAAACATTAAAATATCAGAAGTATTAAAAGGAAAAACAGCTATCTTCTTTTCGTACTCATCTATCACTTTTATTTCTAATTCAGCTTCTCCTTTTATATCAGAGTCAATAAATTGGACTTTAAAATCATCAACTATTGCAAATCTTCTTTTATCATTATACTCTCTATATTTTTGTACTATCCAATGTAGAACTGGGCTCTGGACCCTACCAGCAGAAATATTGTGGTCATCCATCTTATCCTTCAGTATTTTACTTAAGGCAAATCCTATCCAACGATCTTCTATTCTCCTTATAAGTTGAGCATCAACCAAATTCCTTCTTATTTGTATGGGATTATACAAAGCATTGACAACAGCTTTCTTTGTTATCTCATTAAACACAACTCTCTTATAATCCTTTGGCTTGATAAGATTAACAATATCAAAAGAAATTCTTTCTCCCTCACTATCGGGATCAGTAGCAAGTATAACACCATCAACCATAAAACTTAGTGTCTTAAGGCTATTTAGATTATCTGTATTATCCACTATAGATGTGGAAGAACAATATATACAAACAGAAGAAATAGAAGCAAAACTTCTATTACAATCCTTACATCTCCTTATAAAACAGTATAAAGTCTTTACCTCTTTAATATCACCATTCCGTTTGACAATAACATTGTATATATTGTTTTCTTTTTCTATCTGATCAACAGACAACTCAACAACATGTCCCAGAGAAGGAATTATGAGAAGAACTCCAATGGGACTCAACGTTTCAAAAGCTTGCAGGTTACCTATCTTTATTATACCAGGATTACCAAACATCTGAGCTATCTGTCTAGCTTTAGTAGGACTCTCAACTATCATTAAATACGTTTTAAAATCTAAATTGTTATCATAATTGTTATTACTATCTTTCTTTCTACTTAAATCTATATCTTCTCTTGATTTAATAGGATCAAAATCATCAATCTTTATGATTTCAAAATTATTGAAGTAAGCACTTTTAGACAATGGTTCAAAAAATATTTGATCATCAAATATGAAACTGACACCTTTAGTTATACCATAGGGCGTTATTCTGGAGCACCTACCAGAAGCCTGAAGATAAGTCTTTATATCCAAAGAATACAAATTACTGTCTTTAATAACAAACATAGAGATAACCTGTGGCTGAACCAAAGTATCAACCAACTGCTTTATCCTATCCAACGAAACCATCCTTTTCTTAAAAAATATATTCGATAACAATTTTTGTATGGGATACAAATTTCTGTAGTTGTCCAGATTTTTGAGATCTATCCTCCTTTTAGGAATACCCCAAAAAACAACATATCTAATTTTATAAGGTAAATCCAATCCCCTGACAAGTATGCTGTAAGGCGAAGAAATACCTATAAGATAACTAATATCCTCATCCTTTATTTGTATCTCTTCATCACTATCATCCAAAAACTCTTCATCATTATCAGAAAATTCTATTTCTTCATCAATATATGTATCAACAAGATCATCTATTTTTTTTATATTCTTAGAGTTTATAAATTTACTATTTGGTATTTCTTTTTCAAGCACCTGGGCTTCCTCTTGGGATTGGACAAAAATTATAGCTCCGGGACCCATTAATTGCAAGATCTCTTTCAATTTTCCTAAGTCTTTAGAACCCACAAAAACATCATCTATATTTCTAACAAAGTTAATTGAACTACCTATATCAAAATTAAGCAATTTCCTAAAAAGAATACTGTTAATCCCCCTTCTAAGAGTTGCGGAAGATATAACTAAAACCCCAATGTTAGCTTTAAGAGCCTCAATTTTTTCCAAAAGTAAAGGTGGAGTTTCGAAAGATGGAGTCTTAGCCAAATCAATAATTTCATCATCAAACCCCAATAATTTGAGTATTCGCACTGTATTCTTTGAACCTTTTGAAACACTATCTAAATCATCAACAAAAATGTAATCATATTTGCAAGAATTAATTAGATCAAATCTGCGAGATAAAAACTGGTTAGTTACAGCAACAAACTTATGTCTCTCATTATATAACCTACTTATCTTCTCCTCCTTAATGGACTTATTCTCATATGATAAAAAAAACAGGTATTCATCCTCCTCAATTTTACGAGAAACATATTCTTCTATTTTGGGTAAATACTTTTGAAATATTTCCAAAGATTGTTTAACAAGTAGTTGTGTAGGAAAAAGCAGTAAACTTCTCCGATTTTTAACAAATGAGTTGTAAAAAGCTAGGAAAATCCCCAAAACAGTCTTACCCGTTCCTGTGGGAGCAACTATTGAAAAAGAAAAATTAGAAAAAAATCTCTTACAATAACTTCGCTGTATTGATTTTAATTTATAACCAAAACAAAACTCGAAAAACTCCTCGAATTTCCGTACTTCACTTTCAACATATTCAAAATCAATCAATGAGCTCGGTTTTTCCAAATAACAAACTTCTATATTCATAAAATTGATATTATATAGTTTTCAGATTAATCCTTTGGATAATCAACAACATAATCCAGACAATTTATAGTCCTTTAATTTACCAGGTATCTTATAACCAACTATCTTTTCAGCAAGAAGTGAACATTGAACAAGCTTATCCAAATCTATTCCAGTTTTAAAACCCAGAGAATTTAAAAGATATACAGTATCTTCAGTTGGTATATTTCCTGCAGCCCCTGGTGCAAAAGGACACCCACCCAAACCACCAATAGAGCAATCAACATGACTAATTCCCAAACTAACAGCAACCAATAGATTCACCATTCCAATACCTCTGGTATCATGAAGATGTATGATAAAATTCACATCCTCATATTTCTCTCTTAGAATACTGATATAAGCATAAACCTGCTGTGGTAGTGCCTCACCAGTTGTATCAGCCAACATAATACTTTTTATACCGTTAGAATACCAGAATTCAACAATCTCTAAGACTTTTTTAAAATCGACATACTTTTGTATGGGACACCCAAAAGTTGCAGATACCCCACCCTCCAAAATGATATTATTATCATTACAAAGCTTTATCATTTCTTCAGCTTCTTTCATAGACTCTTCAATTGTTCTGTTATTATTCCTTTTATTCAAGCTTTCAGAAGCAAAAATCGTGGTATTCAAATACTTGACGTTGTTTTGGATAGCCAATTCAACACCTTTTTTGTTAAGAACCAAACAGGCATAAATAACCCCCGGATTCCTATTTATATTCTTGAGTACTTCTTGAGCATCAGCTAAATTGGGAACCAACTTGGGATTGACAAAAGAAGTAACTTCCAAATATTTAATCCCAGTACCAGATAAGCAATTAATAAGCTCAATTTTCTTTGAAGTATCTATAAAATTTTTTTGTATTTGAAATCCTTCCCTTGGTCCCAACTCCCTAACTATTACTTCTTTTCCTATAAAATTAGAAACATATCTATCAATAAGATTCGTAACATTTTCCATGACAATTCCTCCCTTACTGAGAAACTAAAACATTTTGATTGTAAGGTGTTAAATTATATCTTGATATAATTAAAGCAGCAGTATCCCTAAATATTGGAGCTGCAACTTGACCACCATAGTACATCCCCACAGGTTCCTTGACAGAAACTACGATAACATATTGTGGATCAAAATAAGGGAAAAAACCTACAAATGAAGCTATGTATTTACCAGCAGCATAACCACCATCAGAAGCTGGCATCTGGGCCGTGCCTGTTTTACCAGCACAAAAATAACCAGGAATATCAGCTTTTTTTCCAGTCCCCTTAACAACAACACTTCTCAAATATTTTCTGGATTCACTAACAGTATAATCAGATAAAACCTTATTACCAAAAGAATTACCGTCTTTCAAAAACGTCAATGGAACCTTATATCCACCATTAGCTATTATAACCATAAGTCTCAATATATGAAGAGGAGTAATAGCTATCCCTTGACCAAAAGAAATAGTTGCAAACCTTATATTTGGCTCATTTTCTAATTCGCCAACAAGAGGTTTCACATCAGAAGGATGCTCAACTCCAGAGTATTCATAAAAACCCAATTTATACAGATACTCTATGAATCTCTTCCTACCAATTCTTTGCATCAAAGTGACCGTTCCAACATTAAAAGAATATGTTAATATATCCTCCATATTCTCGTAACCTGATGTATAAAGCCCATCATCAGCATTGTTTATAGTCCATCCATCTACTATAATAGTGGGACCACTGAAGAACTTTTCCTTATTGGACAGTCCGGACTCAAGGGCTGCAACAATAGTAAATATTTTAAATATAGAACCCGGTTCATATAACTTATTAATCCCACCAATAACAAAATCATTCATATCCCTATCTACGCTAACACAAGACAATATCTCTCCCTTTTTATTAGCAACAACTATTGTAACCTCAGAAGCCTTATGTTCCTGAAGTTTTTTTCTGGCTAAAACATCAATATCTTGTTGTAGAACAACATCTATAGACAATCTTATATCTTTGCCATCCACAGGAGGCTTATAATCTATAATCCTATTGTAATTTGGATTCCCAAGAGCATCAAACATAAGCTCATAATAACCGCTCCTACCTTTTATCTTACTGTGGTGCTGTTCTAAGTAAAGCTCCAAACCTTCTATACCTTTCTCATCAATATCAACAACTCCAATTATATCCCTCATACAGTCAAAGTTATAATATCTTTTACCCGTGGGTTCTCTGATTAATTCTATACCTTTAAAAGAGTTTATTTTTGACAAATGTTCTATCTTATGAGTAAATTTGCGGGCTATAAAGTAAAAAGGTACATTTTCATATCTCAGCTTTTTTATCAAACTCAGGAAAACATCGCGACTTCCAACATCAATTCCATTATCTTTCAAAAAATTATACAAATTTTCAACTTTATCCATTTCCAATTGATTGGGCCTAACAGCAATACTGTAAGCAGGTAAAGAATAAGCAAGAACAATATTGTTTCTATCAACAATTCTTCCCCTAAAAGAAGGAATTTCTATCCTCCCTATAGTCTGATCTCTAAATTTCTTTTCATAAAATTCATGTTTTATAATATGAACCTCGACCAATTTGTAGATAATCAAAAAACAAAAGAACACAAAAAATAAATAAATTAAAGCCACACGTTTTTTAAAAATCCTACAGAAGTTTCTGTTATTCATATCATTTTTTTCAGATCCAGAAGCTCATCAACTTGATCTTGAGATAAAATACCATGTTTCAAGACGTAATTTTTTACAGAAATCTTTTCTTTCAATGCATTTTTCACTATCTCATAAGCCCTGTCATATCCCAAAACTTTAGCCAAAGGAGTAACCACAGAAGGATTATAACTAATAGCATACTCTATTTTCTCAAGATTTGGTTTCAAACCAATTACCAATTTGTCTTTGACTATATCAGTCAAATTACAAAGTATGTTAATAGAGTCAGTTATAGCAAAACCAACCAAAGGAAAAGTGGTAGATAACTCAAAATTGGAATATTGATTAACAATATTAAGAGAGTACTCCAATCCAATACAGTAAGAACAAGCCATTCCTACAGCCTCGGGAATAACAGGATTAACCTTACCCGGCATAATTGAAGATCCAGGCTGAAGCTCAGGCAAAAACAACTCTCCTATTCCACCAAAAGGACCACTACCCATCCATCTTAAATCATTTGTTATCTTCATAAGAGCCAAACAATATATCTTCAAAGAACACATGAACTCTATGAATGTATCTATACAAGACTGGGTTTCAAAATGATTGACAGATTCAATGAATTCAGGATACAGATTAAAAGGAATGTCATTTTTCATATACTCATTTATCTTTTTAGAAACAAGCTTTCCGAAGTCTTTGTGAGTATTTATTCCGGTTCCAACAGCCGTTCCACCTATAGCTAACTCCCTTAACCTGGGAAATACAGACTCTATTCTCTGGACACTTAATTCCAACTGCCTTCTATAGCCTGAGAACTCTTGAGAAAAAGATACAGGAGTTGCATCCATAAGATGTGTCCTTCCTGTTTTTATAATTCCATCAAATTCCTTCTCTTTTTCTTTGAAAGAATCAATCAAATCAAAAATTCTATATATCAGTTTCACAGCCATTTTATATGAAGCAATCCTAATGGAAGTAGGAATCACATCATTTGAAGATTGTCCCTTATTGACATCATCATTAGGATGGATGAACCTTGATCCCTTTTCTTTGCCAGCCAATTCACAAGCCAAGTTGGAAATCACTTCATTAACATTCATATTGGTGGAAGTTCCAGAACCAGTTTGAAAAACATCCAAAGGGAAATTATCTGAATACACATCCCAATTCATCAAAATATGATCAGCCGCCTTTATTATTAACTCAGCTTTTTGGGAATCCAACAATCCCAAATCTCTATTAACCTCAGCTGAAGCTTTCTTTATGAGTATAATAGATTTGATAATTTCAGGGTCCCATCTCTTTCCACTTATATTAAAATTCATCAATGCTCTCTGAGTTTGTGCTCCCCAGTATTTATCAGATGGAACCTCAACACTACCCATAGGGTCAAACTCCACTCTGACCATAAAAACCTCCCTTTCTATACTGTATTAATTTTATCAATTCATAGGCTTTATAAGATGTTCTTACATTTTTACCAGCCTTAACAAAATGAAACCCCTTGCTTATAGCTACATCTTCCATCATTTTAAACTCTTGTTCAGTGTAGACCTTTTTAACTTCCATATTTTTTAAAGAAGGTCTAAAATACTGACCGATAGTTAAAGCATCACAATCAACACTCCTTAAATCATCCATTGTTTTATATATTTCATCTTCATACTCTCCAAGTCCAACAATTATTGAGCTTTTTGTGACAACAGAACTATTTATCTGTTTTGCCATACTTAGAACACTAAGACTACCTTCATAGGAAAACCTCCTATCTCTAACAACAGGGGTCAACCTCTTTACTGTCTCAACATTATGAGCCAAAACATCAACCAAATCTTTCTCATAAAGGATAATTTTCAAATTATCGTAGCTACAACCCAAATCACTTATCAATACCTCTATATAACAAGCAGGATTAAGTTCTTTGATCTTAGAAAACAAGATGTAAAGATATCTAGCTCCATGATCAGGTAAATCATCTCTAGTAACCATGGTAAATGTATAATACTTAAGATTCAATCTTGCTAATGAAGAAGCAAAATTATCTACAGTTTCATAATTAACAGGCTGAGTTTTACCCTTACGTACGTAACAAAACCTACATGAACGAGTACAGAAAGGACCAAGTAGTAGAAAAGTGGCACTCAGATTCTCCCAACACAAACCCCTATTTGGACACCTAGCATCCTCACAAACAGTAGTAATATTACTTTCCTTAGATATTTTTCTTATTCTGGAAGCATTAGTGCCATGAGCAAAGAAAAAAGAACTCTTCATTTATTAATCAATTTTAACCGACGAGCTGTTTACCTCACCTTGGAAATCCTTATCCTTCTTTGCAATATTTTCTATCTCTTTTAGAATAGTGAGCAACGTTGTTGTTTTAATTGACATTTCTACAAGTTGACCAACATACATATTCTCTGGCATCTTCTCTCTTGGTATCGTTATGAATTGTCCATCTTCAAAGCACAATTTAACCCACTTAAGGTTTATCTCAGTTACAACAAGAACATAGCTTTTTTTGGACATCTATTAAATACTAGTCTTCTTGTATAGTATTAATTTTATCATTATTAAACTTAAGAATAATGAAACTTTTACCTCCTGGCAGAGGAGTTCCGCTATATCTCATTAATTCAACAATTCCATGCATTCTAAGATAGTCAAGAATGTTATTAACAACAACAAGTTTAACACCAATATTTTCAGCGATTTTAAAACTATCCCTGTTTTCCTTTTCTTTTATTTCAAAAATCAATGACTGTATTACCTTGGGAAACTCCTGGATATAATTTTTGTAAAAGATAAACATCATTTTGGGACTCACTATAACCGATGAATAGATTACATCCTCTAGAAACTTAATATCCAACAATTCCTTTTCATTTAGATTTCTGAGTATCTGAATGAACTTCTCAAAATCAATCTTTTCTTCTTTAAAAAGATTCCAGAGCTTTCTGATATTTGTTGTTAAGTAAATATTATCGTCTTGATATATCGATTCACCTATTTTTTTTATAACCAGCGATTCTTCTTGAGAAAATCCTTCTATATTTTTCAGATTTTGGTCTAGACCATACCTTATCTCCTTGACTTTTTGGTGAAACATTCTTTTCATAATCCTCTTTTATACAGGAAGGAATATATGGATTGAAGAACCTCACCAAAGGCTCTGGAAACAGGATTTCTTGATCTATCATCAAGAGTAACTAAACTATCCATAAACTCTTTTTCTCTTTGTTCATATTCGTGCTTGATCTGTTTAACTTTGGTTAATATGGCAGCTTCTTTTTCAGGATCAATTTTAGAAGCTTCCTCTAAATAATTCACTATTGCAAGTAACTCACCCTTATCTATCCAAACACCTTCACATTTATCACATTCATCAATATAAATATTGGAGGTATACATATATCTATATTTAAATAGAGGAACGTTACATCTCGGACACTCTAGCTCAGTATCTCTAGATTTATCAAACTCTTTAGCATTACCTAAAACCTCGGTAAATCTATCTATATCTTCTTTTGATATATTTGTGGCTTTTCCTAATTCCTGTTTATCAAACCATATTCCCCCACATTCTTCACATAAGTCTATTTCAATATTATTCAGGCTAGCCGCCTTCATTTCCACTACGTTTCCGAACGTCTTACACCTGGGACAATCCATTTTTATCCTCCCTTAATATTTAGAGATTTATTTAGAATTCGTCAGGATATGATAAGCCAACCAATATTATTGCCAAAGCTACTAGCCACCACCAACCCATGGTTTCACCTCCCTAATTTAAAGTCCTAAGTTACTTTTTGACAATAAAAAAAAAATTCCTTTTTTATTTACGAAAAAAATTTCCTATTCACCAGTTCAAAGATAATTCACAAAATTTCAAGTCAACATGTTAGCAAACTTATTGAGGAAATACATTTTGGCAGTATCTGTAAATGTTACATCATTATATACAAATTTTTCTTTATTGTTCTTGTAATTTAAATATACATTATAGAAATCCTTTATCCATGGTAATAAGAAAGTGAACAACCCTGCAACAGGAGCAGCGGGTGCTAAAAATGGGACCAAATAAGAAACATTGGCGATCAGCTTCGCTAATCCTTGAGCGGCATCCAATCCTATTAACCCAAGTGTATCCTTTTGAGGTATATTATCATAAACATACTTAGCAGTTTTAATATTATCATAAATCTGTTCAATTGAACTTACTATACCCAAAGGAAGAGTGATAAATGGAGGAATAAACCACAAGCCGACAGGTTTATCACTACTGATTCTATTAACAGCGTTGAACCAAGCCATTAAGCTTGCCCACCCAGAAATCTTATCTTTATAAAGTTTAACAGAATGATTCTTCATAGCATAAATGTTATCTATAACACTCTGGGAAAAGCCCAACTTTAACAAGAATTTTTCCATTATTCCTTTTTGACTAATTCTATTCAAGAATTCGTCCCAATTGGTCAATTTAGAAAATAACAATTCTGAATACCCATAATCTTTTTTGAATCCTTTAGGAATAGGAAACTTTTCGGATTTGAAATTACCAAAATTATCTGGCATGAAAACTGAAATTCCATTAGAATCTGGATCTAATTCCTTTTTATACAAATTATTCTCCATATAGATTATATTAGTGACCTTCTGAACAGCTTCATGAGCAGCTTTTCTCAAACTCTGTGGCAAATCACCAGATTGAGATATAAGTTTAGCAAAACTAATTGCATCTCTCATTTCAAGATAAGGTTTTCTTTCGGGAGTATTGGCCAAATCCTCTGCTTTGTAAATTAGAGGTAGAATCTTATCTGTAAGATCCTGATCATCCAATTTCAGCAATTCCTTGGCCATTTGATCCCAAGCCTCAACAGCCTCATCTATAGATTCATTTGATAAATTAACAACAGTAGTCTGATGACTTGCACCTGAAAGATTATGAATGAGAAAGTATGATTTTATAACACTTTCTACGTCATTAGGACCGCCATCTATAAGATTCTTCATTTCATTGAGAAACATAGCAAACGGAACATTGAGTTTTGGAGCAAATCCACTGGTACCAACCAAATACTTCGCCTTATCTTTTAATTCTGTAACTGTTTCTATTGAAGCAACAGAAGACCCATCCATAACCAAAATATCAGGTTTAACCTTGGTTTCAGAATAAACATTCTCAATACTCTTTGCAAAGTCTTTTATACTTACCTGTGCAGAAGAGGTTTTCAGACCTTCGTTATCTCCAATAGTCATAACCATTAATTTTTTGGAAGGATAGTTCTTTATCACCCATTTCAATGAATCCTCAAAAACTTTGGGATCATTCAAATTAACCTTTTCCAATTCTTCAACCGGTTTGTTTTCCAATTTGAACTTTTTCCACGGAATAAGGGAGGATAGTATCATTTTTATGAGTTTTGAAGTTTCCCATTTTTCCTTCTGCTCTATGTAGAATCTTTTAACTTTCCCCCAAGATGGTATATAAGCTTGAACGACAATATTCAAGTTTTTATCAGAACCAACCATTTCAAGCATTTTGAGATTAAGCATCAAATTTTTTACAGAACCCTCATCCTCCGTATTGATATATAAAAATACTGTCCAATCTTTCTCATCCTTTCTTTCGAATTTTGAAATACTATTTAAATTATTTTTAATTGATCCATTTACTGGATTTATATTCATCTTTTTCACCCCATCAAAGATCAATTTCTATTAGGTTTTGTAATTAGATCTAAAACATATCTTTCTAAAATGTAAAAAAAATGTAAAAAATATTTCTTTGATTATTCTTTACTTATCAGAAATACATCAACCTGTTCTTTTTCAACATTTACAAATTATTTAATATTCTCCAGAATCTTCAATTTTTCTCTTATGATTATTGCTTGTTCAAATTCCATATTATCAGCCAACTCCTTCATTTGTAACTTTAAATACTTTCTTAATTCATTTATTTGATTTTTATCAATACTATTGAGATACTTTATAAACTCTTCATCATCTAGATAGGCCACATCTTTTATTGTCAAACCTGAAGCTTCTTTTCCTATAAGCTGAAAAACAATCTTAAGTATATCTTTGGGTTTAGGAGGTATATTTTGAGGTGTTATATTATTCTCTATATTGTATCGTATTTGATATCTTCTTCTTCTTTCTATTTCCTCTATAGCTTGACTTATGGCAGGTGTAATAGTATCAGTAAATATTATCACCTTTGAAGCCATATTTCTTGCTGCTCTACCAGCCAATTGGATAATACTATTTTTACTTCTTAAAAATCCTTGCTTATCACCATCAGTTATAATTACAACTGAAACCTCAGGTAGATCCAAACCCTCGCGAAGCAAATTAACACCAACAAGAACATCATACAAACCTTTTCTAAAATCAAAGAGTATTTTTACCCTATCCAGCGGTTTAATCTTTGAATGCAAAAATCTAGATAAAACTGAGTTCATGGTTAAATATTCGCTCAAATCTTCGGCAATTTTCTGAGTTAGAACATTAACAATAACTCTATTATTTTTTTTCTTTTCTTCTTGAGATATATCTATTATTTCCTTTACCACATCCTTATTTGACTTGATTACCATTTCAGGGTCAACTATTCCACTTGGCCTGACTAAAAGCTCAACAATATTACTATTAGAAATTTCAAATTCACCTGGTGTAGCAGAAACAAAAACCACCTTATTAACTTTTTCTATAAACTCTTCAAACTTAAGAGGACGGTTATCCAAACAGGATGGCAACCTAAAACCATATTCAACCAATACTTCTTTGCGATTCCTATCAGATTTATACATTGCTTTAAGCTGTGGAATAGTTACATGGCTCTCATCAATAAACACAATAAAATCGGAAGAAAAATAATCTAGGAGGGTATAGGGAGGGCTTCCAGGTGGTCTTCCAGACAAATACCTGGAGTAATTCTCAACCCCCGGACAACTACCAAATTTTGATAGCATTGCAATATCATATTCAATTCTGGTTCTTAATCTCTCAGCCTCTATTATTTTACCATTACTTAATAGCTCATTATATCTTCTTAATAAATCAGTTTTTATTTCCTCAATTGATTTAATAATATTATCATACGATGATACAAATAATTTTGCGGGATATATTGTAAAGAAATCAACTTCAGATATTTTTTTAAAGCTAACAGGTTCAACTAAAAATAATTGGGATACAACATCCTCTTCAAGATCTATCCTCAATATCACATCCTCACCCGAAGGGAAAACATAGACAACATTCCCCCTTATCATAAACCTACCCTGCTTAAAATCATTTTCATTATTTTCATAGTATATACTGACCAACATTTTAGTAAATTCTGTAATATCCATTTTTTTGTTTTTGTATACATTAATAAAGGACTGCTGGTAAGCTTCAGGAGATCCCAAATTATATATACAAGAAACACTTGAAACCACAATACAATAGGGATTAGATATAGCTGCTTGTGTAGCTCTGTGTCTAAGCTTATCTATCACCATGTTAATCACTGCTTCTTTTTCAAAATATAAATCTTGTTGAGGTATATAGGCCTCTGGTCTATAAAAATCATAGTAACTTATAAAAAATTCAACTTGATTACGAGGGAAAAAACTTTTAAATTCTCCAAACAATTGAGATGCAAGAACTTTGTTATGGGATATTATGAGAGCAGGAATTTGAAGTTTTTCTATAACATTAGCCATAACAAAAGTTTTTCCTGATCCTGTAACCCCCAATAGCGTGGTAAATTTATTTTTTTGTATACTACTAACCAGTTGATCAACACATTTCTGTTGTTCCTTTGTTAAAGTAAAATTTGAAACAAGTTCGAACATTTTAGTTACTATCAATCTATTTTTTCTATAAGAAACACCAGTTACCTCGTAACATTTTCTAAATAACTTTTTTAACTTTTTATTTACAACTACTATCCCAAACTTTACAGTGTATCTCTTAGAATATAAACAAGATAACTTTCAAGGAGGTGAAACTATATGAAATTAAACAACAATCTGTATTCATCAAAAAAATCAGGTGAGAATATTGTTAAAGGTGTGGGAATAGGAGCAGCAGGAGGAGCAATTGTTGGTTCAATACTAGGAGGAATACAAGCTAATAAAAAAGTAAAAGCTCTACCCATTGAAACAGTTGAAGTAAAAATCAAAGAACCTGTTTATGAAACAAGGGAAATAGGTAAGATCCCACCGAACCAGTACGTTCCATCTTGGCCATGGGGGTCAGTAAACAACAATCCCACCGAAAGTGTTTATGAAAAATTCCCAATAAAAGATGAATCTGGAAAAGTTGTCTATAAAGAATATACCCAAACTTTCCAAGGACACGGTAAACCAGTTGTAAACTATACAACACAAGAAGTCAAAGAACCTATATTCAAAGGTTATAGCCAAACAATATGGGAAGATATAGATGAATATTGTATTAAAAATGAATACACTGAAAAATGCTACCAAGAAGTAAAGGGTTACTGGATAAGATTTTATCCCAAAATAGATTACAAAATAATAGACACTTACCAAAAGCCACATGTAAAATTCGAAACTGGAATCAGTTATCTTGAACACATCTTAGTTGGGGGATTGGCAGGAGCGGCAATAGGAGGAATAGTAGGTGGTGTGGTTGCAGCGGCTCTAACCAAGTTATCTGAATCGAGACAGAACAAAAAATAGTATGTTTTAGGGAGGGGGAGAATTTTCCTGAAATTTCTTCTCCTCCCTGAAAAAAATCATAATAAGCATCCCTATTCCCAAAGTAATGAAAACATCAGCCAAATTGAAAACAGGAAAATTGTAAATGTAAAAAAAGTCTATTACTTTCCCGTGAAAAATTCTATCTATTATGTTTCCAATTCCTCCAGATAGGATAAAAACCAAACAAAAATTATAAAGGTCTTTCATATATCGATTCCTATTGCCCCTATAAAATATGAATAACGTGAAAAGAAATAAAATAATCGAATTTACAACAATGTATTCATCATTTTTTAGTAATTTCAAGCCAAAAGCACTACCTTCATTATAAACAAGTGTTATTTCAAAAAATCCCCATTTGAATCTAAAACCATAGAGAACCAAATGTTTAGTTAATTGATCTAAAAAAATAAGAAAAAGTAATAAAAAAAATAGTAAAACAGATTTCATTTTATTATATACTTCAACAAAAATATACCAATCCCTCAAAATTTACTAAAACAATAATACAACAATTGTATTACTATAATTTATAGTATTTATATTCGAATTACATAAAAAGGATAAAGTGAAAAGGTATATTAATACTATCTATAGGATAATTATTTTGAGAAAGGAGAAAATCTAATGCAGCCGTACAAAGCTAAAATAGTATATTTTCCCAAGTACCTGGATATTTCAGCAAGAAGAATGTTGTTAGAAAGGAAAGAAAATGATGCAAATTTAATAGAAGAAGATTATATATGGACAGATTTATCAAGAATGGATATAAATAGCTTAAGTGAAAACCAATACGCAGCTCTATTCTTGGGAGATGAGTCCTATGCAGGCAGTAAAAATTTCATAAAGCTCAATCAGAATATCCAGGATACATTCAACAAACAACATCTTATTCCCACTCATAATATAAAAGGAGCCTGGAACCTGATAATCAAAATACTTGAAAATTTTGAAAACTATCAATTGAACCTAGTGAATTATAATCCTTTAGAAAATCAACACTTTGAAAAACTACTCAACTATTATAAAATCAAACCACAGGGAAGTAAAAAAATATCAATCTTTTTCCTGAACTCCCTAGAAAGTTATAATTATAACATCAATGATATAAAGAATATAATTTCAAGATTGAAAGAAGAGTCATTACTAATAATAGCAGACTTTTCAAACATTTTTTCTTTTACAAAATCAGATTTAGATGAAGTTAAAGAACTCAGTAATCTAGTTGATATAATAGTTATAGACTGCTCATTTGACTTAATGTCAAATACAGGAGCATTGTTAATAACTGATAATTTCAAATACTATGAATATCTTACAGAATGGGTAGTAGCCTTTGAAGGGCTACATACCTACGGTGGTTTAGCGGGAAGAGATATGGAAATTATAAATCAAGGGTTAGAAGAAGCAAAAAACAAAAATTTCTGGGAATACAAAGAAAAATCAATCAATTTTTTATATGAAGAAATAAAGAGAATTACAAATACCATTGAAGGTTTTGAAATCAGCTCCTTACACTCAACACATTATTTTTACGTAAAACATAGTATTCATAATATAAATAACCTATTATTCTTAGTAGGCCAAGTAAGAGGGTATAGCAAAGATAATTACATTGTTCTGTATTTACCATCAAGGAAATATCAAAAGAGAAACTTGGAGCTATTTGTCAAATCTTTTGAATTGGCAATACAACAAAAAAACAGAAGATATATATCTGATTTTATTGATCCAAGAGATTATATTTCCTATAATTTAAAGGGTATAGAAATAATCAACTTACTACCCTTTGAGGATAGGAAAGAAACCCTAGAAAAAGCAGGTTATAACACTTTTTTAATACCAGCAGAAAAAGTTTACATAGATTTTTTAACGGATAGTGGAACAAGTAGTATGAGCGACGAACAATGGAGTTTAGCAATATTCTATGATCAAAAAAGAGCATATAAGTTTTTAGAAGAATCAATAGAAGATATATTTGGTTTCAGGTATTTTCTACCCACTCATCAAGGCAGAGCTGCAGAGCATATTGTTTCTCAAACAATGATAAAACCTGGACAGTTCGTGATAAATAACATGTATTTTACAACTACAAGGTTCCATCAAGAATATGCTCAAGGAGTTTTTGTTGATCTAATCATAGAAGAAGCTTATAAACCTGAAGTTCCACACCCATTTAAAGGTAATATAGATGTGGATAAATTAGTAGATTTCATAGAGAAAAATGGAGCAAGTAATATAGCTTATGTATGTATCGAAAATAATGTTAACATGGCTGGAGGCCAACCAGTTTCTCTAGAAAACATAAAACAAATAAGGAAAATATGTGATTATTATGGTATTCCTATAGTATTAGATGCAACAAGGATAGCTGAAAATGCTTTCTTTATCAAAGAAAGAGAACAGGGATATCAAAACAAAGACATAAAAAGTATCATAAAAGAGATAATGAGTTTAGCTGATGCTGCAACAATTTCGGCTAAAAAAGATCCACTGACCAATATAAGTGGACTAATACTTGTTAGATCACCAGATTTGTTCACAAAAATGAAGAAAATGATAGAGATTTTTGAAGGTGAACATTATAATGGAGGAATGTCATCCAGAGATATAGCAATGTTAGCGAAGGGAATAATCGAGATGACCGACTTCTATTATCTAAAAAATAGGATAGATCAGGTAAGATACTTAGGAAATCTGTTAAAATCATCAAATATACCAATAGTAGAACCAATAGGTGGACATGCGATATATATTGATGCAAAAAGGTTTTTGCCCCACATAAGTCAAGAAGAGTTTCCTGCCCAGACATTGGCTGCATACATCTATTTATATGGTGGCGTTAGAACTATGGAAAGAGGAATAGTATCTGCAGGAAGAGATCCCAAAACAGGTAAACATAAATATCCAGAGCTTGAATTAGTTAGAATAACCATACCAAGAAGAGTTTATACCAATGAACATATGGAATATACAAGTGACACAATACGTGAGGTATTTAGTATAAGAGAAAAAATAAGCGGGTTATCAATTTTATATGAGCCACCATTTTTGAGATTCTTCACAATGAGGTTCGAACCAATAAAAAAAACAGCTAATTTATGATAATAGTATTTGCAAACGAAGAAAAGTGGAAATATGATGATCAATATTTTTATTATCCAGTATGTTTACCTACTTTAAAACTTATAGAAATTCTGTGTAAATATTTTCAAGAAAAACCTCTGTTTATAATTAATCATGAATCCCAAGAATTAATAAAAAAATTGATAAAGCTATACAATATAAATATCGAATTAGATTTAACAGAAAACATAGATTTATCAAAGGATATATCAAAATATAACAAAAATGAAAATTTAGTTCTCATAGATCTTAACTCACCTTTACTATATTATAAAAGAGAAAAAATAAAGGATAAATTAATAAAAAGTAGAGAACGCAAAGTCATAAATGTAAATTTAATTGATCATAAATTTATGATTGGAAAATCAATAGAATACATTTTCAAAATAAGGATAATCAAGGATTTTGAGAAACTTTTCAATTTGATAAGAAAGTACTCTTTAGAAAAAGCTAAGAATATTATGTTAGGAAAAAATATTTTTATCTGCCCATTATCAACTCTGGAAGAAAACAATACAATTTTGGATAATACTTTTATAATAAACTCAGAGATAGGTAAATTCAATAAAATTGGTCCAAACTGCTTTATTACGGATTCTCAAATAGGATTTAACAACGTCATTTCTCACAGTATTATCAAGAAAAATCAATTAATAAATGATAACTTTATAGGTCCATTTACTCATCTGAGAGAAAATAACATAATACACAATTCCAAGATAGGTGCATTTGTTGAGTGTAAAAACATTAAAGTTGATGGATATCTGAAAGCTCCACATTTAGCTTATTTAGGAGATTTAATAATAGAAGAGAATGTTAATATTGGTGCTGGTGCTGTTTTTGCAAATTACGATGGCAAAAATAAATACACAAGTATAATAAAGAAAAACTCGTTTATAGGTTCTAATTCAGTAATAGTATCTCCTAAACAAATTGGTCCAAATTCTTATATAGGAGCTGGAAGTGTTGTGACAAAAGATGTTCACGAAAATACAATAGTTATTGGTAATCCAGCAAGGGTATATAAAAAATATGAAACTGACAATAAATGAACTATTAGATAAATTGAATAATACCATAGACGAATTAAAAAAATCCAAAATTCTGGTTATAGGTGATATAATACTAGATAGGTGGTTAAAAGGGGTAGTTGATAGGATATCGCCAGAAGCCCCTGTTCCAGTTTTAAGAGTTGAAAAAGAGTGGAATGATTTAGGAGGAGCAGCAAATGTTGCCAAAATATTATCATATTATTCAAAAAATGTAAGCCTTCTGGGAATCATTGGCAAAGACCATTTTTCTACAAGAATAAAAAGATTATTAAAAAGATATAGAATCAATGATTTAACAATAACATATGATAAAACAATAGTAAAAACCAGATTAATAGCAAGTAATAATCAACAAATCGCAAGAGTAGATAGAGAAAAGGAAAATTTTAAAATACCGTCAAAAATAATCAAAGATAAGTTGCTATCAATACCTAAAAAATTTGATTCAGTTTTTATAATTGATTATAACAAAGGAATTTTCACAAATGAAAATCTGGATTTAATTATGGAATCATTAAATAATAATCAATTCTGTGTTTCAATTAAGCCTCTAAATTTTGGATGTTTTTCAAAATTTCTGGAAAATCAAAACGTAAATTTATTATCCTTAAATAAGCAAGAATTTCAACAAATAACAAAAAATATGGGATCTGAAAATGATATTTTTTATAACATGTTTGAGTTTATAAAAAAATATAAGATAAATAAATTATTGGTTACAATGGGTAAGGACGGTTTAGTAGTACTAGACAAGAGTAATTTTATAAAAATAGATGGGATAGAGGTAGAAGTTTTTGATGTCACAGGTGCTGGTGATAATGTTATATCTGTATTTGGAATATTGAATTCAATAGGTTTTGAAACTTTGGAAAGTGGTTTATTAGCAAACATAGCAGGTTCAATTTGTGTTTCAAAACCTGGTACTATAGCCGTTAAACTCACGGATTTAATTAATTATTTAATGAAAATTCAGAAAGTGAACCAAAAGTTACCTAAATTCATTCTTACAGAAGTATGAGACACTTTGAGAAAAAGATAATACATAGTTGGCAAAGACTTAAGTTAATAATTGATAAATACAAGGAAGTTGGTAAAATCATAGGTTTTACTAATGGTTGTTTCGATATAATTCATAAGGGACATGTAACTTATTTATTTCAGAGCAAAGAATACTGTGATATATTAGTAGTTGCAATTAACACTGATGAAAGTATAAAAAGAATTAAGGGTCCCAAAAAACCGATAAACACACTTGAAGATAGGATGATAGTTATAGCATCAATAGAAGCGGTTGATTTTGTAATTCCATTTGAAGAAGACACTCCAATATCATTAATTGAATATCTAAAACCGGATGTATATTTCAAGGGTGGAGACTATGATAATAAAACTATTCCAGAACTCAAAATCATAGAGAAGTATAAAATTATCTATAGAGTTCTTTCTTTTGTTCCTGATTCATCGACAACGAAAATTATTCGGAAAATAATAGAAAAGGGAGGTATATAAATGTTTGGTTTATTTGGCAAAAAGGATCCCAGTTTTGCCGTAGAAAGTCCAATTAAGATGACAGTTATAGAAGCTGATAAATGGATAGATATATATGGAACAATAGAAAACACGACAAAAAATACGATAGAACTAAAAGTTCCACTATTATCTCAATACTTATCAAACAATCTTGTTCCAATAATACCTGAAAAAAATGCTGATACGAATTTATTAGAAAACAAGGATGGAATTGTTAAATTATTCAATTTTGAAACTCAGATAAAAGAAATAGTTTTATCAGAAAGGATAATGGTTATAAGTAAACCACTAAAATTCAAAGATAAAAATTTCGGGAAAGCAAAAGAATTGGTTTCAAATTTTGATCTTGAAGTAGAAATAGAAATAGAATACAATGCTTTAGGAGTTCCACATACACAAAAAGGTAAAACATATAGAATATTTCATAATGGAATAAGTTTATTTACATCCATTCCAATACCGCAAAAAACAATAATAGAAGTTTCTCTGAAAATTCCTTACATTGAATATATAGAAAAGAAGAAAGACAAGTTTACAGTAAGTGTGATAGAAAGCAGACAAATAGAGAAGAAAAAATTTGAAACTGTTCTGAATTATGAAAAAATTGATAATGGTCTAAAAAAATATCTATTAGAATACTCACTTTTAAATCAAAAAGTATAAAAATAAAAATAAGGAGATTTAAAGACCATGACTAACAAGGTTGTAATAACAGGAATGGGTGTGATAACTCCAATTGGTAACTCAATTAAAGAATTTTGGGAAAGCCTAGTTGAAGGTAAAAATGGAATAACATACAATGATAGGATAGACACAACCAATTTCCAAGCCAAAATAGCAGGACTGATTAAGAATTTCAATCCTTTGGACTACATAGATAAAAAGCACATAAGAAAAATGGACAGATTTGTTCAAATTGGATTAGCTTCAGTAGATCAGGCTTTGAAAGATTCTTCAATCAACTTAAATGCTGTTGACCCATTCAGAATTGGAGTTTTTGTAGGCTCAGGAATAGGAGGTATAGAAACCTTTGAAGAACAAGTAAAGACACTCATAGAAAGAGGAAGTGATAAAGTCTCTCCATACTTTGTCCCTAAAATGATAGTCAATATTCTATCTGGTTGGATAGGAATAATATATAACATTAGGGGTCCAAATCTAACATATGTCAGTGCATGCTCAAGTTCTTTACATGCGATAGGAGAAGCTTATTTATCTGTGAAAAATGGAATAGTAGATATAGCAATAGTTTGTGGTTCAGAAGCTCCAATAGTAAAGTCTGCAATAGCTGGATTTGAGAACATGGGTGCTTTATCCAAAAATAATGATCCAAACAGAGCTTCAAGACCATTTGATTTGAATAGGGATGGATTTGTAATAGCTGAAGGAGCTGGAGCCATAATATTGGAAAGTTTAAAAAATGCTCAAAAAAGAGAGGCAAAAATATACGCAGAAATTGTTGGGTATTCACATACATGCGATGCATATCACATAACAGCTCCCGACCCAGAAGCAAAAAGTATAATCCATGCCATATCAAAAACAATAGAAAATTTAGATATACAGGAAATTGATTATATTAATGCTCATGGAACATCAACACCGTACAATGACAAAACAGAGACATATGCAATAAAAAGTGTTTTAAAGGATAGAGCTTATAAAATTAATATCAGTTCGACAAAATCAATGATAGGACACACATTAGGTGCTGCAGGAGTAATAGAATCAATTACAACTGTTTTAAGTATATACCATCAAATTGTTACACCAACTATAAACTATCATACTCCAGACCCAGAGTGTGATCTTAATTATACCCCGAATAAATCCATAAGAAGAGAAATAAACATTGCTTTAAAGAATTCATTTGGTTTTGGTGGACATAATGTAGTAGTTGCATTCAAAAGATTCAATTATTAACAACATTTTTAATATTATAAAATATTATATAAAAAACTGTATAAAAATCATAAAAAATGGGTATTATTATAAGTGTAAAAGGTCAAGCTAGAGTAAAAAATAAGGAGGTGAAATGATATGCCAACTCAAACAGTAAAACTCAGAATGTTAGAAGACAGAGTATTAGTAAAACCCATACCACAAGACGAAAAAACAGAAAGTGGTATATATTTACCAGATACTGCTAAAGAAAGACCACAAAAGGGAGAAGTTGTAGAAGTTGGTCCAGGTAAGTTATTAGAAAATGGTACAAGAGTTGAGCCAACAGTTAAAAAAGGTGATAAAGTACTATTTGGTAAATACGCAGGTACCGAATTGAAAATTAAGGGTGAGGAATATTTGATATTAAGAGAAAGCGAAGTTTTAGCAATAGTAGAAAGCGAATAACAGGAGGTGTTGATTTATGGCAGGCAAGATGGTATTATTCAATACAGAAGCAAGACAAAAGTTAGAAAAAGGTATAAGAGTTGTCTATGACGCTGTGAGAGTAACATTAGGTCCTAAGGGTAGGAATGTGGTATTAGAAAAGAAATTTGGTAGTCCATTAATAACAAATGATGGTGTTACAGTTGCAAAAGAAATCGAGTTACCAGATCCAATAGAAAATATGGGAGCTCAACTTCTGAAGGAAGTTGCAACCAAAACAAATGACATAGCAGGTGACGGAACAACAACAGCAGTTGTTCTTGGTTACAACATAATAAAGGAAGGATTGAAAGCAATAGCAGCAGGAGCAAATCCGATTTACCTAAAAAGAGGAATAGATAAAGCAAAAGAAGTAATAATAGAAGAATTAAAGAAACAATCCAAAGAAGTTGATTTTGAAGGTAAGAGTAAATCTGAAGTCGATGATCTTGAAAGAGTTGCAACCATAGCTGCTAATAATGATGAAGAAATTGGTAAAATGATAGCAAAAGCAATAAGAATGGTTGGTAAAACAGGGGTTATAACAATTGAAGAATCAAAGTCTTCACAAACAAGTCTTGAACATGTAGAAGGTATGCAATTTGACAGAGGATACATATCTCCATATTTTGTAACAGATACAGAAAGAATGGAATCAGTTTTAGAAAATCCTTATATATTGATAACTGAAAAGAAAGTAGCAGCAGTAAATGATATTCTTGGAGTATTGGAAGTCGTTGTTAAGGAAGGAAAACCATTGCTCATAATAGCAGAAGATATAGAAGGTGAAGCTTTAGCCACATTAGTTGTAAATAAACTAAGAGGTGTATTAAACGTATGTGCAGTAAAAGCACCAGGATTTGGAGATAGAAGAAAAGAAATGTTAAAAGATATAGCAATCTTGACAGGTGGACAAGTAATAAACGACGAGCTTGGAATGAAACTAGAAAATATTAAAAGCACAACTTATCTAGGTAAAGCCGAAAAAGTTAAAGTTACAAAAGAAAACACAACAATAATCGGAGGAAAAGGTACAGAATCCGAAATCAAAGCAAGGATAGAACAAATAAGAAAACAAATCAAGGAAACTGACAGCGAATTTGACAGAGAAAAACTTCAAGAAAGATTAGCTAAACTAACAGGAGGAGTTGCAGTAATAAAAGTTGGAGCCCCAACAGAAACAGAACTCAAAGAAAAGAAACTCAGATTTGAAGACTCATTAAACGCTACAAAAGCAGCAGTAGAAGAGGGAATAATACCTGGTGGTGGAACAGCTCTAATAAGAACAATGTCATCATTAGAAAAAGTGGAAAAAGAGTTTAGTGGAGACATGGCTCTTGGAATTAAAGTTGTTAAATCCTCATTAGACAGACCATTAAGACAAATAGCAGAAAACGCTGGCTATGACGGTGGATCAATAGTAGAAGAAGTAAAGAAAGCAAATCCAACCTTTGGATTTGACGCAGTAAGTGGACAAATAGTTGATATGTTCAAAGCAGGTATAATAGATCCTTTGAAAGTTACAAGAAGTGCACTGGAGCATGCATGTTCAGTAGCAGGAATGGTTCTAACAACAGAAACAGTTGTGGCAGAAATTCCTGAAAAAGAAAAAGATAAGGGTGGAGCACACAATCACCCACCAATGGATTACTAAAACAATTTCAAGATAAGAGTAAATCAAAAAGGGGCTTGAAAAAGCCCCTTTTTTTTAATATTTTTTGGAAATTTTATCTATTCAATTGGATCTTAACATAAAGATGTGAATTTTTTCACACTTTCATTTCTTTTGCCCTTTTGACAGCTTCAACTGGATTAATGAGTCCTGCTCCCACTGAATTATGGCTCGCTCCCTTAACTGGTGTAGCAGTTTCCATTATTATTTCTTTTACCTGCTTAGGAGAAAGATTTGGATTGGCTTGTAGAATTAAAGCAGCAACACCAGCAACTATAGGAGTAGCCATTGAAGTTCCTGACAATAACGTATAGTAATCTCCATAATGTATAACGGGCGATTTGTCAATTGTTGAGTTTGGACTCCTTAGACTGACAACTTCCACACCCGGTGCTGATATATCAGGTTTTTTTGCTTTGTCCACAGGAGTAGGTCCCTTAGAAGTAAAGAAAGCTGGGGTGTCATCCTCAGTAGAAATAGTATTTTTATCATCATAAGCACCAACAGTAATAGCATGTTGACTTATACCTGGTGTCCCCACAGTCTCAGAAAGAGGACCACTATTACCAGCAGCAATAACAACCACCAAACCAGCTTTAGTAGCATCCTCAACAGCTTTAGCAAGAATATCATCTTTTTCTTTTATCACAGAATCAGCACCCAAAGACATTGATAAAACTCTAATATTATATTTAT
The DNA here is from genome assembly GCA_025057615.1 of Candidatus Calescibacterium sp. Taxonomy (GTDB): domain Bacteria; phylum DRYD01; class DRYD01; order DRYD01; family DRYD01; genus DRYD01. Next base: position 73,426 of record JANXBF010000001.1, read on the forward strand.
CTTTATTTTCAATAGACCAATATATTGATTTAACTATATTGGACAGACTACCAGAACCCATTTTATCTAAAACTTTAATACCGATAAGGTTAGCTTCATATGCTGGTCCTTTATAATTTCCGTTAGCTTTGCTTCCATCACCTCCAACCAGACCTGCACAATGAGTTCCATGACCATTGTCATCATAAGCATTTTCAACACCATTTTTATTGTTAACAAAATCAATAAACTCTATCAACCTATTTTTTACATCTGGGTGTGGATATATCCCTGTATCTATAACAGCAATAGTAATACCCTTACCTGTTATTCCCATTTTCCAAACTTCATCCGTTTTAAGAACATCTTTCACAACATCAATTCGGTTTAAATTATGAGGTAATTTATTCTTTTGTGAGGTCAATTCTATAGGTTTATAGTAACTCACTTTATTGGGCAAAAATTTATCCATAGTATTCTTTTTTTCGGATAAATTATCACTTTTTTTAGACAAAATTTGGTTCACATAGCTTAATTTTTTTAGGCTATCTTTTCCTATGTTTTTGAGGAACATTCATGACACCCCCTTTTTATTTCTCTAATTTTCAGTTCATTTAAAAGCAAGAAAAAATCGTAAAAAAATTGTAAAAAAAATATAAAATTACTTTAAAAATGGAAAATGAAAAATATAATATAATGTAGAAATACTATCAAAGGGTAAAATAAAATGATAAATAACATAAAACTTGCTAGTTATAACGTTCGTAATTTGTTTGATAAAGTAGATGATCCTCTAAAAAATGATGGTCCCCCAAAGAAAGAAAGTGAAATGCTTGGAATATCGGAGATACTAAAGAAATCCAATGCTGATATAGTGGCATTACAAGAAATTGAAAACAAAGACATACTAAATGATCTCCTGAAAATCGCTTCGTTGGATAAGAAATATAATGTCATAGTAGGAAAATCTGATGATAGAGGAATAGCAACAGCTTTACTGATAGATAAAAAGTTTAACATAAAAAACTACAGTATAAATGAAAACAACACAAATTTTAAGCGTCCTCCGGTAGAAGCAATAGTAGAGCTATCACCAGGTTTTGAGGTTAAAGTATACTCTATTCATCTTAAATCTCAAAGAGGCGGAGTAGAATCAGATATACAAAGACAAAAAGAAGCACAAACTTTGGTAGATATGGTAAAAAATTCAAATATTCCAACAATATTGATGGGTGACTTTAACGATTTTCCAAACTCAACAGTTATAAAAACAATAGAAAGTAATAATTTTAAGGACGTGAGAAAATTAGATAAATTATCAGAAGAAACAAAGTACCCAACACACTTTAGTAAACATGTAAGTACTCTGGACTATATTTTTGTATCACCAGAATTAGAAGATAAAGTAGTCCAAAATAGCTTTAACATAGTAGGAAATAAGGAGAATCCAATAGCAAGCAAGGTATCTGATCATAGGCTCATCGAGGTACAACTTAATCTGGAACAATCAATACGAAAAGCATTAGAATAAAAAAGTATACATAAACATGGTAGTAATCTTCCCCCCACCTATAACAAATTTCCTCAACATAATAGAAATCTTAATATACTTCTATAATGAAATAGAAAACATAAATGAAATCAAAGAAACTTTTATAAACAATAAAATTAACTTTATTAATTTCTTAGAAGATACCATCAACCAAATAACAGATGATTGGGAATTAATAAAACAAACAATGCCAATAAATACAACTTTCATGAATACAATGCAAAAAAATATAAATGAATTGAATAACATATTTGAAAAAATTAGAATAGAAACAGAAAAAATAACCATAGAAAATATAGACAATTCAATAATGGAAAAAATAGTAAAAAATACAGTATTAATAATTAAGGTTAATAACACAGTAGGAGAAATATTGAAAAACCAAAAATTTGTCTCCACATATCCAATAATAGATAAATTCCTAAAAATATTTTGGATGTATATTCAAAATATAAAGAATCTTGAAAATTTTCCAGTAGACTTACTGATAAGATATCTTTTTGGAAGTGTAAGATTAACAGAAAACTTAGAAAAGCAAATAAAAAACGAGAAAGAAACTTTAGAAAAAATAAAAATAGATAATAAAGGAGAAATAAGAAAAATATTAGAACAACAAGAATACTTAATAGAAGCACAAAAATATGCACTGGGAGCAGCATATCAACTAATAACAGGGGAAATAAATTTAACAGAAGATCCTGAATTACCTAATAAAATATTTATACAAATAAATCAAGCGTCAAACACCTTCTTCATATTGGAAAAAAATAAGAATCAAAAAGTAAATATCACTGAAATAACCAAAAATTATGAAGTTCTTTCTGAAGAACAAAAACAATCAATCCTTACTTTTCTAAAAAATACAATATTTAAAATAATAATCAATCCACTATTTATCAATAACAAAATAGAAAAAATAAATGAAATTGAATACTTATTAACCATTTTAAAAACAACACCAGAAGAATTCTACCAACATTTTCAAAAAATAGAACTTATTGAAAATCTCATAAAAGATTTTAGCCAACATGAAGATAAAAATATTGACTCAGAACCTAGACCAATAAGAGAAATACTTAATGCTCTTTTTCTATTTTTAAACTATAATTTACCATTAACCACGTTCATTAACTTACTGATTAATATAAAAAACACATTGAGAATATTCATATTGCTAAACCTATCAAACACCTTTAAAATAGATGAAACTATGCAAAGCATAGAAAACTTAATTACATATTCAATAAAATATATAATCAATTTAGAAAATTTTGAGAATGTATATTTAAATTTTCTAAATTTTTACAGCATATTTAAAGAATTATATAAAGAAGTGGAACAGTTGATCAATCAAAAAATAGTTTGTCCTTCTTGTAAAGCAGAGAATGACTTCTTTAGTCAAAAATGCATAAATTGTAATTTCCCTTTTCCCACTTCAACAGAAAAATTGTTAATAAATAATTTACAAAATAGTCCTCTGTTAATACAAAATTATGTTTTAGAGTTAATAAACAACCTTTTTATAAAAAGAGAAAAAGAAAACGCATTATTTCACTTAGAAAACACAATAAAAGAGCTATTAAATCTGGAAAAAAATTTAAAACCAGAAAATCAAGAAATAGAAATCATAAGGCATTTAATAATAATAATAGAACGAATAAAAGACAAAATAGAAAATGATAGTAAAGAAACAGAAATATTAGAAGAAATACTTAAATTTTTAGAGTATATACAACCTTTGAGACAATTCTTTGAGCTACCAGAAGTATAAAGAGGAAAAATCTCTTTAATATCAAAAAAGAATAGAGAAGGGCCTCTAGCTCAGGTGGTTAGAGCGTACCCCTGATAAGGGTAAGGTCTCTGGTTCGAGTCCAGAGAGGCCCACCAAATTGATGCAAAATTTATTACATGACCTCCTTTCCACCTCACAAGATATAGAAAAAATGATATCAAAAGAAGAAATAGAAGAAAAAACAAACCTCAAACAAATAGAAAACTTAATAGAAAAATTTTCAAAACAGTACATACAAATAAAACAAAACATATATAATATACTATATATGAAATTTAAAAATTCAATCATATACTCTAAACAAATTGAAGAGAAACTTATTAATGCAGACAACCTTTTTTTGGAGTTTATACAAAGTATCCAAACAACAATAACAAATATACAGGAAATACAAAAAACCTTCATACCCCAAAAAGAAAGACTATTAAAAATGCAAATAGAAATCCTAAATCAACAAAGAATTAGATTGATAACCATTGTTAATTTAATCATTTCAATAATAACAGATATAGTAGAACTACTCGAGGAGTTCAGTTATGAGAGAATTCAAAATTCAGAAAACAATATGGGAAACAGTTAACACAACATTTTTTATACTACTCCTTTTATTAGGAATATCTTTTTCAAATAGCATATTAACAGCAGAAGGAAGTATAAAGTACATAGGCAAGGGAACCACATATAGCCCACCTTTTATTGTATTATCCTCATCCCAAAGATTCTATGTAACTGAAGAAGTATATAACAAAATATTATCATCAGAAATAAAAAATAAGCATCTGTATTTCAAAATAGAAGGTAATAAAGTAGTAAGTTTTAATGAACAAATACCACAAAAATACAACTACACATTTCCTGAAATAATGAAGATAGATAAATTTGAGTTTGATGAATATAGAACACTATATATAATATGGTATTTTAATTTTTCTCCGTTTGTAGAAATAACTACAAATGAAAAAAATATAAGCATATTCTATACCTCACCAAACTCAATAACCCTCAGAATTCCTAAAAACTATAAAAATGAAAAAGTAACTTTAAAAGCAGTATATAAAAATCAAAACATTAATCAAATAAAAAAATATTCTATAAAAATAAATTGAATAATTTATCTAAATAATCTAATACAACAGCAGGAGGTCAAAAATGTATAAAGAGGGGGATATGGTAATAAACCTGAATTTGGAAACCATTGATGGTGAAAAAATAGAGATCGGTAAAGGTAAATGGATAGTTCTATACTTCTATCCTAAAGATAATACTCCAGGTTGTACAACACAAGCCAAAAATTTTTCAAAACTAATGGAAGAATTTAATAAACTCAACGTAGAAGTAATAGGAATAAGTAAAGACAATGAAGATACACACAAAAAATTTATCCAAAAATATGACTTAAAAATAAAGCTATTGAGTGATAAAGAAAACAAAATAGCCAAACTTTTTAATGTCGAAGGAAAAACTTTCCTATCCCGAGATACAATACTTATTGATAAAACAGGAAAAATAGTAAAAATATGGAGAAAAGTATCAGCATCACAAAATCCATATCAAGTATTAGAATTTATAAAAAACTATGAGAATTCAATATAAATAAAAGTGGTTCTAAAAAAAATCCTAGGCTCCGTAATAAATATATACTATATAACCCTCTTTATAATATTTATCTTAGTCCCCAAAAATCAAAAAAAATATATTTTTTTAATAATTCTTATTTTCTATTTCTTCTCCACAGACATAGGTAGTAACTCAGCAATAGCATTTATAGAGAAAGACTACCTACATCTTTATTTTCTTTACTACTCAACAATAAATAATCCTGAAAACGTAATAGATCTATATAAAAATGCAAACAAAATAATAGTGTTAGGAGGGGGAATAAAAAATAACCGAGAATTGTCAGGGGAAAGCTTAGCAAGAACATTAACCGCTATAATTATACACACTAACCTAAGAAAATATTACAATATAACTCCAGAAATAATAATTTTAGGAGGAAATCTATATAACAATAACCCATCTTCAAAATATATGAAAATGCTAATAGAAAACATAGAACCTGCAAAAATAATAGCAGAAACTAACTCTCTAGACACTCATCAAAATGTAAAAAATCTCAAAAAACTATTGACCCCGTCAGATAAAATTATAGTCATAACATCTGCTTTCCACATGAAAAGAACCAAAATATCATTTTATAATAATTTCCCAAAAGAGTTCATAGAGAACAATATAACCTTTATACCATGCAATTTCAGATATAAGTTTTATGAAAAAATGAATTTATATACCTTTTTACCAAATCTCGAAAATTTAGAAACCACTAACATAGCACTTAATGAAACAATAGGAATATTATATTATAATCTCTACTATAAAATAACTGGAAAATAAAGAGTTAAACTCATTTTTTACATCCATCTTGAAATCTCATTGGAAGATTTGAAATAAAATTCTCAATACATATTTTACCAATATCCAAATATTTACCATTAAATATAAAATAGTACATATCTTCAATATTTTGCTTATATTCAAAATAACTAGTATAAATTTCTTCTACATCCAAGGAAAAACTGTAATCAAATTTATTGCCACAGACATCACAAAACACTGGTAAAGAAGACCGAATAGAAATTTTAATCAAAAAGCTATCCCCCACTTTTTTTATATTATACTGACAACATATTTTGAAATTCTCGTAGCTATATAATCCCACTATATCAGAAGGATCAAAATCAACATGAAAAGTTCCAAAAATAAAGTCCACCTTAGATGATATCAAATCTTGCAAATCAATAACAAATATTTCGCGCAAATTTTGATTATACTTTACTATCATTTCTTAGCTATGTGGAGAGAAACTATCCCGAAAGTCATTAAGTGGTAATCAACCTCTTTGAATCCTATATTTATAAGAAAATGTTTGAATTTGTCAGCATCAAAAAAATCTAACATACTCTTTGCTAAGTATGTATAGGTATCAAAATCAAAAGAAACTATCTTAGCTATATTGGTAAAAACGTAAAGAGTAAAAAAATCCGATATTTTCCTAATTATTTTATTTGGAGGCCTGCTGGTTTCCAAACCCCAAAAGTATCCTCCGGTTTTAATAACCCTGTATATTTCATTGAACCTCATTGCGAAAATATCATCATGCTTAACATCACCAGGATTCCTCAAATTCCTTATACCTAAAGAAATACTAACAAAATCTATGGTGTTGCTTTTGAAAGGTAAAAATCCAACATCAGCAAGTATCAGAACAACATTATCAACTTTATAAACCTTTTTTTTCTTTACCCAATTAATCATATCAAAACTAAAATCGAGACCTATAAAATAGCTTTTTTTTTCAAATGAAACTCCTTTGATTCTATTTACCACTTCTTCAAAGAACTCTCCCGTGCCTATACAAAAATCACAATATATAAAACTGTCTTTATTTTCAAAATATTTTTCTTTCTGCAACAATTTAAACAAGATAATACCGGCTTTTTTTCTCCAATATATATCCAATCCAAAAGTCATTAAATGGTTATTCAATTCATATAAAGCGTTTATTTTCTTATATCCATCCTTAAGATTATAATTCAAGTAATCCATACTTCCATACTTTTGATCTCTTTCTCTATTCTATTTATCATATCGTTTTTTATAAGTCTATAAGTAAACAAGATAGAATTTTTTATAGCTTTATAATTTGCTCTTCCGTGGGTTTTGATACATATTCCTTTCAAGCCCAACATAATAGCACCACCATATTCAGAATAATCAAAAAAATTTTTGAGCTTTCTGAAATTAGATCTGAGAATTAAACCCAAAGCCTTGTTTATTATCCCTTTAGAAAACTCCCTTTTCATCATGTCCATCACATATTCGGATAAGGCTTCAAAAGATTTTAACATAATATTCCCACTGAAACCATCAGTTAAAACAATATTTATTTTAGAGTTTACAACATCATATGGCTCTATAAAACCACTATAATTAAATAGCTTTGAATTTCTATCCATATAACTTTTAATCAACACGTGTGTTTCTTTAACCAAATTATTACCTTTTATTTCTTCATTACCTATATTGAGGATTCCAACAGTAGGAATTTTTGAAAGCACAACCTTGTAATATGTGGATGCCATAATTGCAAACTGCAACATATATTCCGGCTTACATTCAGGATTAGCACCACTGTCCAGCAGAAAAACAGGTGGATTACCAAAGGGCAAAATTGTTAACAAAGCAGGTCTCTTGACATTCTCCATCCTACCAACGACAAGCACAGAGCCCTCCAAAAAAGCACCAGTATTTCCAGCGTAAACCACTCCATGAATAACATTATCCTTCAATAAATCAAAAATAGTTTTTAATGTATTGTTCTTGTTTTTCAAGAAGCCAGATGGCCTATCCTTCATACTTATGTAACTTTCGCAAGGAATAAATTCTATTCTATCCCTCCATAAATTGTTTTTTATAAAATTCCTAATTTTGCTTTTTTTAGCAGAAAGAGAAAAAATTCTTTTTATTATTTCATTTATATCAACATTTTTGTAATAAGTAGCAACAATATGAAGATCCTTAATTTCCATCAAAGCATAAAGTATTCCTTCTATAACCGCCAAGGGGGCATTATCACCACCCATAATATCTATTCCTATTTTTGCCATGATTGATTCACCTACCCAATAACACTCAGAAAATTATGAACGAAAGTAGAAGGATGAAAATTCTGGGAACGATTAATAGCATTCTTCCTTATTCTTTCAGATAAATCTTTATCAGAAATAATTTCAAAAACCTTTTTAGCAAAATACCTACTATTTTCATAATCTACAAGCACTCCATCATTAAGATTATTAATAATAGAGTTAAAAGGAGGAACATCAAGAGTAAATACTATTCCCCCACTACTCATTGCTTCCAATATTACCAAACCAAGAGTTTCAGTCTTTGAAGTAAAAATCACTCCCTGAGAATATTTATATAGCCCAATAATATCATCTTGAGGCATATAACCCAGGAAAAGCGTTCTTCCAAAAGTACCATTGCACTTAGAATATGAAATAAGATTCTGTTTTTCTGGACCATCTCCAATCAGGTAAAGATAAAAATCATTATCAAAAGCTAATAATTCCTTAAAAACATCCAACAAAAAGTATAGATTTTTTTCCTTCCCAATTCTTCCAACATATACAAAATATTTCTCATTAGGAGGGTTAGTTAAATTTGAGCTTTTCCCATTAAAAAAAACTTGATTTATAGGAAGCGGATTAACAACAATCCTAACTTCAGAACCCATCTTTTTATTAACAACATTTTTAACATGTTCATTAGCTACCATTATATAATCCATCTTTCTAAGTATCTGTTTCTCTAATATCTTAAGAAAGTTCCCAGAAATAAATTTAGGTAATGGCAAGTAATGTAAGTAATGTTCCCAAAATGTGTGATAATAATATATTTTTAAAATTTTTCCTTTAAACTCATCAGCTTGTAAAAGCTTCATTACATTATATCCAATAAAATAACTATTCATAATATTATGAAAAAGAAAAACAACAACAGAATAATTTTTAACTCTACTTTTGATAACATTAAACAGTTTTTGATTATACGAAAAAAGCATAAACCTATCTTCTTTATTGAAAACAAAAGTTTTAGACGGAACTTTGATCAAGTCAATCCCATAAAAATCTTCAAATTTTACATCACTATTGCTTTCATAAGAAGGAGAAACAATAATATTGTACACCTGATGTTCTTTCAAAGCATTAGAAATGGTATTTATTGCAATACTTACTCCATTAATTCTTGGGAAAAAACAATCAGAGAAATGTATTACTGCTACTTTCCCCATCTTCTTTCTCTTCCTTGATAATCTATTATTGCATCAATCAGATCATCAATTTGAAAATCTGGCCACATTTTTTGAGAAAAATAAAGTTCAGTATAAGCCAACTGAAAAAGTATAAAATTACTTATTCTGTACTCCCCTCCAGTTCTTATAAGTAAATCGGGAGAACTTATCAAAAGAAAAGAATTTATTAAATCGTAATCAACTTGTTCTGATCCATAACCACTATGAATAATTTTTTTTATAGCCTGCAAAACATCATATTGACCTGAATAGTTTATCATGACATTAACAGTCATTTTATCAAAAATTTCACTTTCTCGTTCTATCTTATTAAAAGCTTCTCTCAACTCGCTAGGAATACTTTCTTTATCTCCAATAATTCTTACTCTTATACCCTCTTCAATAATTCTAAATATTTCTCTATTAGTATAAAATAGCATCAAATTTAGTAAAAAATTAACTTCTTCATTAGATCTGTTCCAATTTTCTTTAGAAAAAGCAAAAAATGATAATTCTTTTATGCCCAATTCTTTAGAAAAAAATACTATATCTTTAAAATTAACAAATCCTTTCTTGTGACCTACAAAGCTGGGAAGATTATTTCTCTTAGACCATCTTCTATTACCGTCCATAATAAAAGCGATGTGATTAGGTAACCTCAATAAATCAATCCGCTTCAATTTTTCGTTATATAAATCCAAATACATCATATACGCATTAGAACTATTATATTAGTCCCATCTTGACTTGTTTCCATTTCAATAGAATCACTCAACTCAATACATATATTAAATCCGAATCCCAAAGAATCCTCTAAACGCGAATAGTTAGACAAAGTAATATATGGTATTCTATCTATACTAATACCAGCACCAGAATCCTTAAATAACATATATATATCGTTATGATCCAAATAAATTTCAAAATAACCGTTACAAGCATGTTTAATCATATTTGTGGATAACTCAGTAAAAACCAGTAAAATATTATAAAGTTTTTTTTGATCAATATTTGGAAATCTGTTTTTTATAATTTTTTCAACCTCATGTCTGACATTGTATATATCCTCCTCCATTCCCACAAAGAAAGAAAAAAATGAATTTGATAAACTCTTTATATCACTTACCCTTTGCTCAAATTTTTCTCTATCATAAAGTTTAAACTTTCCCTTCGTAGCTTTTAATAATAAATCGTTTACTGTTTTTATATCCATACTACAAGCTATAATTTTGTTTAACATAATTAATATATTCATTGAGAAAAATTTTCACTATACCATCAGGGTAAGAAGCACTAAAAAAAACAACTGCAAATATATCATCTTCCTTGATTTCATAAAAAAACACCTTTAAATTGGAGTAAACAAAACTCAAACTTTTTAGTTTATCTATTTTAAAAGTTGGGTTATACTGAGCTAAAGTAGAATTAAAACTATTTAAGTCATTTTTAAAGGATTCATAATTTTCTATGTAATTAAGAGAATATTCAAGCAATGGTTGAAGAATATCATTGTCTTTACTATAATTCTCCAATATTTCTCCACCTGCCAACCTTGATATCACAAAGTAAGCTATTGTTCCTTCAAACTGACTAATATTCATCTTCCCCTTTTAGCAGGAAGGCATTTATATAGCGCCCCATAAAACACTCCTGCCCAGGCGCTTATAAAATCTCCAACAAATATAAACTATTATACAAGTTAACTATTTCATTAAATGAAAATTCTTTAGTATGTACAACAAGAAAAACATTGTTAAATCTTAGAGCCAAATAAAATCCGCCTTCTTTACCTCCCCAACCCCAAACAATCGGTTCAATAACAGAATAAAGATTGTAATAATTATAAGTCTTATATATTACACTTGAATCAAAACTATTATTCTCAGTAATATATTCAAACTCTTCATTTAAAATAACAAAATTTTTTATAACTTCACTAACCTTTAAATTATTCAAATTATCAGTAACTCTCTTAATTATATCAATTTTCAATTCTTTGAGCTCAGCAGGATAAGAGTAAACCATATTACTATTAAAAGGAACTTCTAAAACAAATGAAGAAACAATAATGTTTGGCACAGCATTGTAAAACAAGTTAAAAAATAACGTGTTCTTGTTAATACAAAAACTATATAATTCCCTATCACTGATATAATAATCCTTCATATCATATAGACGTCCCATAACAGGTTGATAATAATTAATCAAAATTATTTCATCTCTAGGAAAAATATTAAGTCCCTTTGGACTAATAATACAAATATGATATTTCAAATCTGGATCTTTGATTTGCATACTCTGTCTAAAATATTGAATATTCTTTTCAATAAAAGCCAACTTCTCTTTACTCATTCCAGCCAGCAAATGATAAAAGATACTAACCATATCCTTCAAAATCAAATCTTTACCAAGCTCTGATCTAAAATTAACTTTAACATCTTTTAGCAGGTCATCAATATTAATAGGCTTATATAAATCCTCTTTTTTATCTTCTTTTAATTGAGTTTCTTTATTAATTACTAAAAGTTCTTCCCAATTTTCTCTTGCTGGTGTCTTCTCTTCAACGGCCTGTTCTATAGAATAATTCATTGATAAATTTATTTCATCTAAGATATCCTCAACTGACTTTTTTTCTTCTTCGATTGTTAGATTTTCACTGATAATTGACTGCTCTTGGATAGTTTTTTGAATATTAAGATCATCAATCAATTCACTTTTCTCTTTTTTTATAATATTTTCCAATACGTCTACTAACTCCTCTTGATCCTTATTTACAGTTATCTCCTGAATTTGATAAGGTTCTTGAATTTCAACAATTTCAGAATATAACTGACTTTCAGTTTCCTGTTTTTCTTCAGAAAAAACTACCTGCCTTTCATCCGAAATACTCTTAGTTTCCATTATAAATTTTTCTTCCTCTTTAACAATAGGATAAACAAGTTCCTCCTCCTCAGAATGAATAACTTCTAAGACAACTTCCTCTTCTCGAGAAACCTGCTTACTACTATACATCAATAAATTTGGATAATTAATACTAACAACAATATTTCCAAACTGTTTCATATTATATATATCCTCTATTTTCTCCTTAATATTAACTAAAATTTTTCTAAAATTATCAGCTGAAAAATTCTCTTTATTCATATTTATAAGAGTTATTTTTTCTTTGAATTTATCAACAAGAGAAAAGTTAATACTGTTGTTTTCATAGTTTATTATAAAGAAAAAAGAATGAGATAAATTAAGTATCTCAACATCTTTGTAATACGAAAGAGAAGACAGAAGATTATTATAATCAGTAAAAACAGCAAGATACAAAGAATCCATATATCTTATAAGATAAACATCCTTATCATATTCATATACATTCATATTATTAGACGAAATAAAATAATCAAAAATAACATTTTTTAGCCATATATAATTCGTAAAGTATATATCAAAGAAAGGAGAAACAGTTAAATTTATTTCCCTGTTTTCTTCAGATAACTTTTTACCACAAACCGGACATCTAAAACTCTCCAATAATATTCCCACATTATCTAATTTATTCATCTGAAATATGGAAGCCCGTGTAGAGGAACATTTGAAAACTACAAAGATTTTTAAAAAATTATTCTTCTCCAGTAATTCCATATATTTCAAATCTTCCAAAGAAATATCAGAATAATTCCCCTTAAGAACAGAATAAGATACAGATATAACTCTCGAATCAATAAAATATTTATCAAAATCCAGTTTTTCTCTATCAATTTTATACTCTTTTACTATCCTTAATAAATCTATATTAATATCCTTCATAAAGAAATTTAATATATTCTTATCAGAAATTTTAAAGATATCTTTATAGTTAAAATAAACAGAATTTATACCATATTTTTTCATGACTTCATTAAAAATAGAATTTATCTTTTCATGATAATCAAAACCATCTTCCATAGAATAATAATGTAAAACAAATACGGTATTGCCATAATCGGAAAAAAATTCAACTAAAAACAACTCCTTTTTATCTTTTGAAATGTAAAAAGAAGGACTAAGAATACTTATAGGTTTATCATTAATAATATCTCCAATATATTGAAAACTTTCAAAAGAGTAGTAACTAAAATCCATCATTTTAAAAATATCACTTATTATATTTAGAATTTCATTTCGATCCATTAATTTTTGAATTACATAAAAATAGTTTTGCTTAGACTTATAAACTTTATTTAAGGTGGCTTCCATATATCTATCCTCCTATCAAAGATATAAGTTCACTCTTCACTTTTGGATCAAAAGAAGAACTTTTTTCTATTTCTTCTTTTATCATTTGCAATTTCAGAGTATCAGAAAGTCTTTTGAGTATTTCAATTAACTTCCTTATATTTTGCACATTGGATGGATTATGTTCATAAGCCATTTCATAGTATTCCTTTGCTTCTATTACTTTACCCATTTTTTCATATACATTACCTATATTAGTGTATATTTCATAAGCCAATGGCTTAATAGATATAGCTTCCTTAAAATAATTCAAAGCAGAAGTAAAATCTTCCTTTTTCAAAGAGATCAAACCTAAATGACTTATGGCCACAAAATCGAGATTATTCAATTCATAGGCTCTTAAAAAATCCTTCTCCGCCAAATCAAGCTTATTAGCCTTATAATACAAAACTCCTCTTTGAGAGTAAAGCTCAGAACTATCAGGTATATTCTTTATACCCATGTTATATACATTCAAAACTTTAGGAATTTGATTAGTAGAAATATAAACAATAGATAAATACTTATAAACTTTCTCATTTGTTTGAAAATTGTTTAACAAATCCAATAAGATCTCTTCTGCTTCCTTATATTTCTTTATAAGTATATATATATAGCAAAGATATAAAGAAATTTCCAAAAATTCCAATTTCCTAATGTTTTTATCCACTCTAATCTTATTATAAAAACTCTCCAAAATTTCTACAGATTTGAAATTCATCATATAAACATTTGAAAGTATCTTATAATATAGATACTTATAATTATCGGGCTTCTTGCTAACCAAATAAGAAAACTCTTCATCAGCAAGCTTAAAAGATTTAGTAGCAATATAATTTTTACCAAGAAGATATCTAATAGTTTCGTTGCTTTCATGATAAACATCAACCAATTGTTCTATAGCCAAATCATACATTTCCCTCAGATAATATATACTACCAAGCAAAAACCTGGCAGCATAGAAATACTTATTATAGTTTAAAGATTCAAAAAGCAAACTAATAGCTTTATCAAGATTACCAACTAAAATACTATACTTAGCAAATATGTAGCTATAGTAATAATTCATTTGAGTCCAATCTTTATTAATCTTGCTGACCAAATATTCCAAGTCCTCAAATAACCTTTTTCTAGTTTGATACCTCAGTTTTCTAAAAATATTTACCTTTTCCCACTCCTCTTCAATCATATATCTATCAACATTTAAAGTCATCATGTGGAAAAATAAACTAACGGGATTATAAAAATAATAATCAACAATATCATCCGGTAAAAAATAAATATACTCATTAATTTCTGCATCATCATTAACATATTTTTTTAAAGAATCAACGAGTTTTATGAATTCCTGTATATTATCTTCTCCTATATTCTCGTAATCATATATATATACTTTCCATAAATCCTTCAATATTTGAGGAAGTTTATCCCACACAATATCAACTTTCTCCTTTTCAACAAACCCAAACCTCATACCTAAAATAACATAAAAATGATACATAGAGCTAAACTCTAACTTAAGATTGCTAATAGCCTTAGAAATATCAAAGTTATAAATATCAATTAATGTACTTGTCAACAAAGAATAATTATCTCTTAATTGATAATTTTGATGTATTATATTTACTTTTTCAAACTCACCCAATTTCAAAAGGCAAACAATATATATAAAAAGATATTCTGAATGATTGGCAAAGTTATCCAGGTCTTGAGCAAACTTCTCAACATAATCTCTTAATTTTTCATAATCTTTTGTTATTAATAAAGACAGTAGAAAGATATATCTGACAACGTGATTTGAATAAATAATTAGATTCTCAAATTCCTTAATCCTATTTATCTGTTTTCTTTCATATAAACTCCTAAAGATAAACTCTGTTATTTTCTGCTTTTGAGGAAAACTCACATCTTGAGAATTTACGAAATAGAGAGCCTTTTCTAACATCAAATCATACTCTTTGAAAATAAAAAGAAGTTCTATATAATTTTCAAATACTTCATCATAATCCAAAAGATTATTAAATAATTCCTTTTCTATTTTATTAAAAATATCTCTTGCTAAATCCACTTCCCCGGTTTTTAAAAGGGAATAAAAATAATAATAAGCAATTCTTAAATTAGTAGGATACAAACTGTATAATTTTTTCAAACTATCCTTCGCAATAGTATAAAGCCCAACCTTAATATTACAATAAGAATAATAAAAAAGTAGTTCAGAATCCATTTCATCAATATTCAAATTTGAAATAACATTCAAAAATTCAGAATACTTACCCAGATTAAAAAAAACAGATATCAATAAAGTATAGTCTTCTCTATCAAGAAATATCTGAGAAATGATGTTTTTAGAGTATTCATAGGCTTCTTGATAATTACCTTTTGAACAGTATATTCTTATCAGTCTTCTCGTAGCCTCCACAATTATGTCATTATTTTTTTCTCCAGGATAAGATAAAATGCTCTTCAATGTTGATATGGACTTATCTATTTCTCCCCTTATATAATACATTTGAGACAGTTCCAATAATAAACTCATCCTTTCAAAACTGGCAAATCTTTCAAGAATAGTGATTCCTTCATCATATTTCTTTGCAACAGTATAAAGCTTAGATATAAGAATATAAGCTTCAAATAAATTAGGATCCATTTCGGTAGCCTTTACAGCAAAAACTAGTGATTCCCTATAATTTCTTAATTTATATAGTATTTTAGCAGCTTCAAGTAAATAGATGGGTTTCTGTTCCAAAGTTATAGCCTTCTGAATACTCTTATAAGCTCTATTTAATTGCCCCAACTTAACATAAGCTTTGGCTAAATTAAAATAACTATAAGAATCATTGGAATCCAAGTAAATAGACTTAAGAAAATGCTTTATAGCTTCGGTAATATTACCAGCTTCCAAATAAGCAATTCCCAAATTGTTATGAGAATAGTTATCAAGAGGATTCAATTCAACCGACTTTTTATAGTACTTAATAGCCTCATCATATGAACCCATAGAATACAGAATTCTACCAAGTCTATAATAACAGAAATATTCATTTGGATTATAAGAAATGGCCTTCTTATAGTAATCTATTGCCTTTTTCAAATCGGATAGCTCTTCATAAACATTTGCAATATAAGAATATGCTTCATATTCATCAGGTTTTAATTCAATTACTCTACCAAGATAATCCAACGCCTCATCATATTGCTTCTTTTTATAATATATTATTCCTATATTGAGGATACTACTAATATCTTCATTATTAAACTTTATAACTTCCTTGAAGGCTTGTAAGGCACCATCCAAGTCTCCCTTCTTCAACAGAATCAAAGCATACTGTTTCTGAGTCTCTAAATCTTGTGATGACTCAGAAGTAGATACACTTGACTGAATCTCCTGAATCCTCTTTATTTCTTGCAATATCCTCTTTTCCAGACCTATAGGATCACCACTCTGTTTAGCTAAAGACAGAGTTATATGAAGCTCAGAAAGAGCATCAGAATATCTCTTCAATTTAGAATAAGCAAGAGCCAAATTAAAATGAGCACGAGTAAAATGAGGATCTATAGAAATAACCCTCTGCCACAAACTTATAGCCTCGTTTAAATTACCAATATTAGAATATATGCTGCCCAACTCAAACAATCCCATCTTATGATTAGGATCAATTTTTAAAAGTAAATCATAATATTTTAAAGCCTCATCAAGATTATGATTTATAAAATAATAATTTGCAACCTTATATACAAGATTTGAATCAACATTATTCGGATTGGCTTTTATCTTTTCCTCAATGATTTTTATATCTTCCATAATTTATGGAAACACTACTTAGTTTTTTTATAGTATCTTGTATTCAATAAAGGAGTGTCGAAAACATTCAATTCATTGTCCTTAATTCTATAACTATCAGATATTTTACTAATATAAAGCATACCAATGGGTTTTTGGAGAATTGGTGAGAAAGTTCCACTCGTAATAAAACCAACTTCTGTATTTTCAGAGTAAACTATCTCTTGCTTTCTCGGTATTTTTTTGCTATTATTAACCTCAAAATACTTCAAAAATTTTTTTCTTTCAAAGTCCCTTTTCACATTTACTGCCCAACCCAAATTGGCTTCCAGGGGATTGGTACTATCATCTATTTCATTACCATACAATGGTAATCCGACTTCAACCCTTAGGACATCTCTAGAACCTAAACCACACATGACATTACCATAGTTTTCAATAATCCAGTTAATTAGTAAATTAATATTATCTTTATGAGAATAAATTTCAAAACCATCTTCACCCGTATAACCACTCCTGGATAAAATTACATCATCAAAAAGCAAATATTCATAAAAATAAATATCAGAAAAACTGCGACTAAAGAATTTTTCCAATGCAAAAACTGAGGATGGACCTTGAATAGCAAACATCAATAAATCATCGCTTACATCCTTGAAATTCAAATTCAGATCTCTAAACAATTTAACATTTTTTTCTTTATTACAAGCATTACATACAACAAGAATTTTGTCAATTAGATCATATAAAACAATATCGTCTTCTATCGTCCCTCTGTCATTTAGAATTAGACAATATTTTGCCTTTCCCTTATGATCATAAGATTTTATCGAATCAAGATTTATAGACAAAACTTTTTGAAGATTATAAAAATTATTATCTTTATAAATTATAATTCTTCCCATATGAAAAAGATCAAAAACTCCCAAACCATTTCTCACATTTAAAACCTCATCGAAAATCTTTTTAAAGTATAAAGGACACTTATAACCGAAGAAATCAACGAACTTAGCACCTAAATCAACATATAAATTATTGAAAATACTTTCTTTCATAATTATCCGATAGGAGTCTCTATTTCATCTATTTTATCGTAATTTATTTCTCTTAATATTTCAATTGAGTATTCCCCATCGTTTTTTACAAATTCTCTGACAACAGCAATCCTTTTACCAATTATACCTTCAGAATCAGGATAAAAAAATAGAGTTCTATTAACAATAAAAATATCTTCCTTCCTTTCAACAGTTACTTCAACTAATCCTAACTCCCGAAAAATATTATCAGGAACACTACCATAAGGTTCAAAAGGATTAGAAGATTTCTTAAAAATCTCTATTGCCAAAAGATCGAAAAATACATGAAATTCGGGTTCTGTAAATAATCTAACAAAATCCAAAGCTTGCTCTTCATCCTCTATTGTAACCCTTCCTTTAAAAACATTAACAGAATTAACTTCTACTTTTTCATCATTTTTTATCAAATATAATTTCAATAAAGCAGTAACAGGATAAAAAGAAACCTTGTCAAATACTAACATAAGCTTATAACTACTCTTAAATTTTCTATTTATCGTTTTATTCCACCCTAAATAAAAATTCATACTCAGAAATTTTTATATACCAACTCAGCCTGTTCACGCTCAAAAATATCAGAATAAACATCATTCCAAAATCTGCTAAAAGTCTTAACAAAAAAGTCAGTTATAAAAACATAACCAACAGAGTCCATTAAATAAATTAACTCATCATTATTAAAAATAAATTTAGAAACAAAACTTTGTTTAAAATCATAAAAATTTGTTCTTTCATAATAAAAATTAAAAATAAAAATTTTATTATTATCAAATATAAAATCATCTATTTTATAAACACATATATTACCATTTAATTCATACTTTTTTTCTTTTAATAGATTTCTTTTTGTAGCATCAACTATTTTTTCAAAAACATTGCTCAGTTTACCAACATCAAATATTCTGTATTTTATATTAATCATATATAGATAAGATTCAGCAAAAAAAACAATAATCCTTGTTAAAATATATCTCAGCCACAAAAGTATGTTTAATAATAATACAATATTGTAAAAAAAATGTAAAAATTCATACGAAAAGTATTTAATTTTATCAAAAACAAACCATATAATCTATAGAAAAAAGAAAGGAGTTGATTGAATATGTCAGAAATGCTACCACAAATTCTAATGAACGCAATACCTGCAGTAATAGGCTCAGCACAGAGTGCTGCCCAAAATCTACAACAATCTCACCAACAAGCAGTAGAAACCTATATGCAAAAGAAAAAAGAATTCCAAAACTTAGTGATGCAAGATTTACAAAAAAAGAGAGAAGCCCAAAAAAAGATGTTTGAACAACTAAAACAATCCAATGAAAACAAACAAGAAAAACAACAAAGTATAGGAAACGCATGGGCACAAGCACTTGGAATGGGAATTGATTGGGGACAATCAGAATAAAAATAAAAAAGGGTGGTTTAAAACCACCCTTCCATGAAATCAATAATCTAAATAAGTCTTAGAACTTCGTAGGTTCCTTGACTTTCAGTCCCTTCTCTTCCATTTTATTATACTGATTTGTTTCATTAAGATTAGGCAAATCAGTAAGAACAACGGGAGTTATAGCAATAACCAATTCTATCCTTGCATTTGACTTAGATCTTGCTTTAAAAATCTCCCCTATTATTGGAATATCAGATAATAATGGAACCTTCTTTATTGAGTCACCAGAAGTGTTCCTGAGAAGTCCACCTATTAAAACTGTTTCACCCTGTTTAATCCTAACAACATTATTAATTCTATTTGTATTTATTATGAAATACTGTGTTCCTGGTATTTGTGCACCTAATTCTGATACCTCAGGATTTAAATTCAAAGTTACATAACCATCAGGAGATATATCTGGTGTAACTCTCAAAATTATACCAACGTTGACATACTGTGCCTGTATTTGACCAGTTCTATAATCTGTATAAAGTATAGGTATTTGTTGACCGACTTGTATTTCAGCTTGTTGCCTATTTTGAGTCATAACGTAAGGAGCAGAAAGAACCTTACCTTTTTTACTCTCTAAAAGATAGTTAAGAGCAGCTTGGAAAGATAAAGAACTTCTTGTAAACCAATTAATACCTAGGTTAGGTAAATCACCAACTGGCTGTTCTTTTAGAGTAGTAGGAGTAGAATAGTTACCCCAGTCAACACCCAAGTTCCTCGAAGCAGTTTCATCTATGCTTAAGAAATGTAACCTCAGAGCAACCTGAGGCATAGGAACATCAACAGCCTTAACAAATGATTTTACTGTATCAATAATATCCGGCGTAGCGGTAACTATCAAGGAGTTCATCCTTTTATCAACAGTTAAAGACTCCTTTGGAACTAAATTACCCATCATTTGGACAACTTCATCACCCTGAGCATAGTTTAATCTAATAACCTCGGTAATAGGAGGAGTTACCGGAGGTGGGGGTGGAGGTGGAACATCCAATTGACCAACGAGATTCTTTATTTCAACTATTGTTTGGACAGGGGCTTTAACAAGTAAACTATTAGTTTTTTCTACAACCTGAACACTAGCTTCAGGAAAATTAGACTTTATAACAGGTTCTATTTCCTTAGCAGAAGCATTCTCTAGATTTATAACCTGATTTTTCATCGGTCCAGCAACTTTAACATCTTGCTGGAATTTCTCCAATTTATCAGGTGCTGCAACATAAGCAATACCATTAACTATTTTGTAATCAAACCCATTAGCTAACAATATCATCTTAAGAGCTTTTTCAGGATCAACATTAACAAGCTTCATTGTTAATTTTTCTTGATATTTTATTACATCAGGAGAGAATATAACGTTCCATCCCAAATTTTCTGTTATTAATCTTACTGTATCAACCAAGGTAGCATCTATTAAATCCAAGGTTATAGTCTTTGAAACAGATAAAGACTTTGTTGGTGGAGTAACTTTTTTAGATTCTTTTTTAGGATAAACTTTTTTATGTGGCTCTACCTTTTTTACTTCAACAGTTTTGGCTTCTTCCTTAACTTGTACATGTTTAACATTACTGGATTCATCCTTAGGCTTAACACTAACTTGGTCATGTGCTGCAGAAAGAACGATGTAATTTCTAACACCCTTAGATTCATTAGAAACAGTCTTTGGACCAACAGGCTCTGGCAACGACTTTTCCTTAACCTCAACAACAGTCAAGCCCCCAACGGTATACACTTTATAATTAACAGAACTATAATTTAAAATTATATCAAGATAAGCGTCACTACCTTCAGAAGATAAAGATACTTTGGAAACAGGACCACCAGGCATTAAAGTGGCTTCTGTTTGAGACAAATTAATATTAGTCTCCTTCAAAAGTACCCTTATCTTGTTATCTTTAAGAAAAGTTTTGTAACTTGACACTGTATTAAGTGTTATTTTTACTGTGCTATCTATTTCTTTTATCTCTACTTTAGATACAGTAGCAGCTAAGGATATATTAATCAGGACAACAGCAATAATTATAAGCTTCAATATTTTTTTCACCTGATTTCACCTCCTATTTTTTCTTTTTAGTTATAACAAGTTTTTCTGAACCTTTAACCAAAACTAAACTATCATCAGTTATATCAACAACAGAATATCCACCTACAATATCTCCTCTCTTAACAATATAAGCTTTATTATTAGTAAGATGTCTCAATATAGCTCTCCTTTCATTACCAGAAATTGATAATCCTTCAAAATTAAACATCATTGGAGACTCCTCTGCTATATTAATCGGCTTCTGCTCTACTTGCTGAGTTTGTTCAGGAGTTTGTTGTTGAATTTGTTGTTGAGGTTGTTGCTGCTCCTCCTGTGAAGGTACATTCTCTTTCTCTTTATTAGATACTCTCAGAGCTTTCAAAGATTTAAGAATAAATGGATCTTTTAAATCAGCAGATTCTCTCTTTTCTGGTATAGTAGGTTTGGAAGCAAGCTTTTTTCTAACTTCATCAATATTAACAATAGAAACATCAAACTTAGCAGTATCTATTTTTATTTCTTTAGTCAAATCTGTGGGGGTTTCAATATTTGCTAACTGATCGGTAGTACATCCACTAAGTATAACAGCAAAAAAACTTAAACTTAACAAAATACCTATCCCAAATTTACTCATTTTTATAATCACCTACCTTATTATTTGTATCATTTCCAATGTTATGTTAATACTATTAGTTGGAGATTTTCCAACATCTCTGGTGGATGGAGAAAAAGATATGGTTTTTATTCTTATAAGTGCACCTATTTTATTAGTATCAGAAAGCTCTCTTAAAAACTTTATTATAGTGGAATATTTTCCATTTAAACTCATCGTTATTTCTGTGCTCCTAACAGCTATACCTTCAGATTCTTCAGAAGCACCAATATTTCTGTTAGATATAGCACCGAAATTGATATTGTTTAATTTAAAGTCCTTATCCTTAGAAGAATTTCTCACATCAGTAACAATACCTTCTAAATTCTTTAAAATTAAAGACATGAAAGCTTCATTGTTAGCACCTTTGGATTGTGGAAAAACCTCATTTCTTAATCTTTCATATTCTTCTGCCATTTTTTGGTATTTTTCGTAATCCTGTTTAATTTGGATACTGGCTTGGTATATCTCTTGAGCTCTTTTCAATTGTTCCTGCCAACTTGCTTCCCTTTCAACAACAGGGGAATAATTAATTTGAAAACTCAAAAATGCAAATATAACAGCAACAATAATACCTCCAACAAATTTTAATAAATCAGCTATGGTCATATAAACTCTCCCCCCTTATTATTTCATATTTTTATAATAATTTTCCATAATATCTAGTGAATAATCAAAATTGACTTCAACGTTGAAGTTGGAAACAACCTCTCCTTCCTGTTCTTGTAAACTTATGCCAGTAACTTTGGGATTCTTAAATATAGGACTGTTACTAATGTTATCCAAAAGCTGGGCAGAGTTTTGCAAAACTTTATCTCTAGTACCAACAATGTTAACCCCAAAAGTTGCTGTTTTTGCATCGAAATTAATAGAAAGATTAGTCATCCATGCTTCAGTTGGCAAAACATGAGGTATCTCTATAAGTATAAATCTCTGCAAAATAGATTCGTTCAGAACTAAACGCAAAGTATTCAGCTCATTATATATAACTTTTATTTTTTTAATGTTATTCTCTATAGTTGGTAATTGATTTTGAAAATATTTTGATTGCTCTACTAACTTCTCAACTTGCTGCTTAACAAGCTTTATTTCCTCTATTTTCTTTTGAGCCATAAAATATGGAATAATATAAGCTATACTTATCATAACAAATATTACTAATATTATAGCTATTTCTTTACCCCAATTGATCCGTTTATCCTGTTCAACAATAACTATTCCCATTTTAACACCTCCTATATTATCCTCTTTGTAACAATTTTTTGCTGTCCATGACGAAGAGCCAACCCAAAAGCATTTACATATATATTAAACTCCCTCTTAAAATCACCTTCTATTTTTTTATCAATTTTTATTAAATTACTCATCTTATCTAATTCAATATAACTAACAGGAATAGAAACCTCTTTCTGAATATATTCATTAAGACCGCCAATATAAGATATTCCCCCAATAGTATATATGTTGTAAAAATCCATTCTACCTTTGTAAGCAGTTATTGTCCTCTTAAGTTCCTTAATTAAAGGTTCAAAGGCTTTTATTAAAATAGGAGAGTATTTCTGGTCATCAAATGAAATAGACTTCCATCCTTCATCAGAAAACTCCATAGAACCAATTTTTTCAATTATCCTCTTTTTTATTTCTTCACCAGCAATTCTCAAATTCCTCAACTGTTTCAGTTTACCATTATAGAAAACCATAATCTTAGTAGATACGTAACCAAAATCTATAACGATGCTATTGGTATTCTTGAAATTTTGATAATTAGCCCCTTCAAGAATTCTCCAAACACCAAGTTCATCAAACTCTATCGCAACTTTTTCTAATCCAGCATTTGAAATGATATCATTTAGAACAACAACATCCTCAAGCAAAAATGAAATCAATAACACTTCTTTTTTATCTGGTGCTTCGGGTATCTCATCACTTATTGGTGCAAATTCATACTTAGCCTCTTCTATTTTGTAAGGCACATAATTTCTGGCTATATCAGCTCCCTCTTTATCAATATTAACTTTTTTTGGAACCTCTATCGATCTTACTATGACATTCGGGCTAGACATACAAGCTATGACCTTAACAGTCTTCTTTTGAGCTTTATAACTACTAAACAAATTAGACAATTCATTAGCTAATAATTCCCTATCTCCAATATTCTGAACTGCAATTTTAGTACACAGATCCACCTTAGCCGATTTCAAATTTTTTATATCCTGCCAAACAGCATCGGCACAAACAACCTTCATATAATAGTTACCAATATCAAGCCCCACATAAACTTCTTTACTTCCAAACAAACCAAACACCATACGTTCACATACCTTTTCTAAACATTATTTCATACATAGTTCTTATTTTTCAAAAATATTAAAAATCCTCCTAAAAATATCGAAACAAAGTTTGGAAGCCATAAAAATAATATAATCCCGGTTTTGAAAGAAACTATTTGGACCATTGTTAGCAAAATATAATATACAATAGCAACAGAAACAGATAAAACCATCCCCAAAAAATTGCTAACCCTAACCCTGGTCAGAGAAAATGGAAAAACTAAAAACAATAAAAAAATACTACTGAGAGGAAATATAAATTTCAAATTTAACTTCACATAGATATCAAATGCCAAATCATGAAAATCTCTCTTCTCATAATCTCTTGCCATCTTTAATAGTTCAAAAATGTTTAATTCTTCCCTGTGCTTTTTTCTCTTTATGGAGTTTTCAAAATTAAATACATATTCAATATTATTAACAACAACCTTGGTTTTATTCAAATAATCATAAGTAACCACGTTATAAAGTAACCACCTATTCATATCTTTCTTTTTAGCCCAATCAGCAACAATAGTTTTGGATATATATCTACTTACTTTATCTTTAACAACAATAAATACATCTTTCATTAAACCTAAATCCCCAGAATACTCCCTCGCAAAAACATACTTTACTTCTCTTGAACCCTCAAAAATATAAGAGAAATCTTTAACAACCCCTCTAATCTCTTTAGTAGTAGAAGAATAATACATATCCAAAGCCCAGGAAACAAACCTATATCCCATAAACTCATTGAAAAAAAAGTGAATAACACTAATAAATAACACAATAATAACCAGCTTCCTGAAAATATACATATTACTAATTCCAAAACTATTAATAGCAGTAATTTCAAAATTACTACTTAATCTACCTATTGAACCAACAACACCAAAAACTATAGAAATAGGAACAACATAGTTCAAATACATAGGACTGATAAACACTAGATACTTGGCTATATCTATAATCCCATAAGTTCCATCAACTAACCACTTTATTACTTGATAAAGCTGAGAAGTTAATATAATCATAAAATTGAAAATAACAAACCCCAACAAAAACGATTCGAAAAAATTCTTTAAAACATATCTGGTCAATATACTCATCTTTCAACCCAATATATTAAAAACAAGCCCGAAAATAACATAACAAAATTACCACCAAAAGCTGCTAAAAAAGGATTCAACAAATTATTCTTCCCCAAAGCAACAAAAAAAGAAAATAAACTGTAATAAATGAAAATCAAAAAAACACTAATAAGCAACCCCATAAATTTCCCTCTATTAGCGAACATAACTGCCAAAGGTAAAGATAAAATAACAACAACAACACATGAAAGAGGCAAACTGAATTTCAGATACAACTGAGTCTTCAAAAAATTATCCCTCCATCCAAATCTTTCTCTGTTATCCAGCTCTCGTTTCAACTCACTGTAGCTCATCTCCCAAGGATTCCTCAATTCCTTTATAATATCATCAAAAGATAAATTAAATGGAATTATCAATTTTTCAAACTTCACCTGGCTTTTTACAAAACCATCTTTAGACAAATCAACCAAAAAACCATCCTCAAGAACTATAGATAACCCTTGAATATATCCTCTCTTAGATGTTATAATTCTTGAGAAATTACCAACCCTCACATCAGATATAACAACATTCTGTAGAACTTTATTGATTTTATCAACACTTCGCACTATTACTATCTTACCATCAGGCATCTTAAAAAAAACATCAGACTGAATAAAAGAAATACTATTCCTTATAATCTTTTCTTTTATAATATCTTCAGAAATTTTCATGGTCAAAGGAACAATATTCTCATTCAAAAAGAAATTTAAAAAAGTCATAAAAATAGAAACACTAACAAAAGGTAGAACTATATGGTAAAACCTAAAACCCAATATTCTCATTGAAGTTATCTCAAAATTTGACTCCAGTTTAGTTACAGAGTTTATAACAGCAAAAAGTATAGCAACAGGTATAGCTATAACACTAAAAGCAGGAATCCTATAAACAATTATTTTTGCCACACTTATCAAATCTACCCCTCTGCTAACAACATGGTCCACCAAAACAAACATCATCTCACTTATCATAAAAACAATAAACCCCAACAAACCAACAAAAAATGGCTTAACCATCTCTAAAATCAAATACCGATAAAAAATAGCTCTCATACCAGATAACTCATAACAAAATCTTTTATATACCTAGGTAACCTATAAAGCGAATAATCAACAACTAATCTCTCAGTCGATCTATGAGCATCAAAACCCAATACACCCCAATCAACACAAGGCATACTCACCTTGTTAATCGTTTCAACATCCAAATAATAATATTTACCCCATCCCAACATGTTCTTCTTCAATAAATTGCACTCCCCAATTCCCCCCAAAAAACTCAAATCAGAAATATAAGGGAAATAGTTATACACCTCTATCTTTTCATCCAATCTGTCAATATACTCCTTTATTTTAGTCTTTATTTCATTCATCGAATTAACACTTGGATAATAAGGAGGCAATAGAAAAATAAGAACAAAAGGATGATCAATTTTAAGACCACTCAGCCAATTTTTTAAAGAAACAATCAAATCTTCCCTATAGTCACCAAAACCATATGAAGCATATGAATCAAAATTACCATAAATATCTATAAACTCACCCAATGAATAAACCTTGAAATCCAATAAATCAAAATTCATACCCAATTTTTTCATAACCTTTTTTCTCTTAAATACAACCTCTTTAACAGCTTCATTAGCAACATTCTTGTACTTCTCAATTATATCAGCAATACCATCATTAAAAAAAAGATGATTAATATAAGCAAAAGAATACAAATTAGTTTTAACATTATAAGATTCTCTCAAATCCCTAACTTTCATTACACTTGGAGGATTTGTGAATTCATTCTCAAAATGTTCAATCAAATATTCATTATCCTCAATCTTGCTCAATATGGAACATAATATATAATTCGAATTCAATCCTTCTAGAGATTGGCCAACATGCGTTTCAAGTCCCTTAACCAATATTCCAATCAAAACTTTTCCAATACTACCCAAGTAAATCGCCTTCTTTACAGTATAATCTGTGTTCAAACAAAATAAAAAATTTAATGAATTTTCATTTTTAATTTTTTCCAAGAAATACAATGAATTTATCATGCCCTTAGAGTCACCCTCTTCATCACAAACAAAAAGGAAAATAGCGTAACCACTCCAACTGTTAATATTTTCGACCAAATTCTTCAGAACTTCAATGTTTACAGCAATACCAGCCTTCATATCCAGAATGCCCCTACCGAATTCAATATTATCCCTAACTAATTCAGGGCAGACTTGTTTCATATGAATCCTCAAACTCTGTGGATCAAATGCGAAATCTCTCAAACTACCATAATCCTCAATATCAACAGTATCAAAATGTCCTAAAAAAACTACGGCATTACTACTATATCCTTTCCTACCTTTCAAAACAGCAATAACATTTTTCCTGTTTAAATCATCATCTGCCAAATCTTGCAAAAATACAAAGAAATTTTCATCACTCAAACCGCTCAAACTTCTCAATTCTAGCAAATAATTATAAATAAATTTAGCAATTTCAATTTCCCCTACAGTTGAATTGACACTCGGAATAGAAACCATCCTAAACAACAATTCCTTAATTCCCAGCATATTTCTTCCACACCTCCAAATATTTATAAGCTATCTTATCAATACCAAAATTGTTCCTAACATATTCATTCATAAAAATATACTTGTCAAAGGAAAATAAATTCAGGGACAAATTCAAATTCAAAGGGTCTATTAACTTAATAGATTTTCCAACATATTCATGAAATATCTCTCCATACGGGCTATTCTTAGTGATAACCAACGGTTTATTCATATACATTGCTTCTAAACCAACAAATCCAAAGCTCTCCACTAAAGAAGGCAAAACAACAAACAAACTATTCTTAATAAATTCTAAGGAAAGCTTTCTTAAAAAGAAATATCTATCCTTACCATTGTAACTAACATTTAACCGGTTCACATTGATCAATATAACACCATTATTTGAAATTTCAGTAAGAGTATTATAATATTGTTGATCATATTCCTGATCACTCCCAAGAATAACCAATGGAAACTCTTTGTTAATTTTTTTTTTCTTATACTCAACAACAAAATTGTTAATATTCTTTATCCTATCAAATCTACCAATGAAAAGTGCGTAACTTTCAGGAATACCATAGATCCTTCTAAAATCCTTAAAATCTAAATAACTACTATTATTCATCAAATAATCAATCTCTTCATAATCAATAGGATTATATATAACATAAAAATCAATATTCCCAACATCTAAATTTAACAAACTTAAAAAATTTAAAAACTCTCTTTTTTCAGTTTCTGAATTAACAATTATATACTTTATTCTTCCTTTTTTCAAAAATTTCTCTTTGAAATTATAAATGAAAATCCTGTTCTTCTTGATAAACTTCAAAGTATCAAAAAAAAGAAAAACCCTTCTGAATACAGAATTACCAGAAAATAGTCTGACAAATAAAGAAGAAGAGTTATAAATATTGTAATATAGAAAATTATAGAAATTCGGATTAAAACCTATACTAAAATCCAATTCAGAAGAAAAAAACGACAAAAAGAAGAAAAACAAATGATTAATATCATTCTTAGGAGATAAACCACCAAATTCAATATCAAAATTTTTTCTCAAATATTTTATTATCCAATAAGTTTGCAAGACATCACCAGCAATCCTCAAAGGATAAACATCATCACCTATAAATAAAGCATTATAACTAACAGAAAAACCAACTTTCATATACCAACCAATCTGAAATATGGTAATCTAACATTATACAAGTCCTTGTTAACAAAAATAGAACAGTTATACAAATAAGATTTCCAAAATATAAATTTCAAGAACTCATCCCTGGAATAATCCATCTCGTTAAAATAACTCATATCTAATAACAAATTGACCTTAAACGGATAATTATTAAAAACTATTTTCTTATTATAATTTACATTCTTCCAAAAATTACCATCAATAACAAAAAAGATTTCCTTATTATTGTAACTATTTTTAAAAAAATCAAAGAAATACAGATCATCATTAAAATCAAAATAATATCCCTTAACAAAAGATAAATTCGATGTGCTGTATATTAACTCTCTGATCCACCTACTTCTATCCTCAGAATCAAAAAGAATTATATTCATATCTTTGGGACTACTAAACAATATAACACTTGAAGAATACAAATTCTTAACTATAAAATTTATAGAATCCTTATAATTTTCGAAGAAAATTTTCTCATCTTTGTTCATATACCAGGCAATCAATTTACTTAGCATGGCGTTATATATCTCCTTATTACTATACAATTGTTTATTATAACCCAAAGGAGTAAAAATAATATCACTTTTCCGTATCTGATCAAGGGAAAATTTCAAATGATAATCAATTTTGTCTCTATAAATTTCAATAGAAGTGTAATAATTTAAATATATTTCAATATTGGGTATAGAAGAGCTATTACTTACAAAATAGTCAACAATCCTTCTATTTTCATTAATAACAGCTTCATATATCTCCTTAGTTTGCATAGCAACTATATCATTCCGATTATCAGAATCTCCATTTTCTTTTTTCTCAGAAACCTTTATAACCGATCGAACATTTCCCTCGATTATCATTAAATCTTTATCAATATTATAGGTTATCTTATCAGCTTTAATAATCTGGTCTTTATTTTTACCCTCAACATTACCTTTGAGTATCATCACTTTCGTTTTATCACTATAGATTAATTGATCAGCTGTAAGATACAAGTCTTTAGAAATAATTCTCAACTTATCAGGTATGAATATGTTTTCACTTTCCCAATTATACACCAACTTATCGGTATAGAGTTCAAAATATTCCCATTGATTCTTTGAGTTCTTGTTTTTTTCAGAATTCTTATCTTTCTTATTATTCTTAACCCTCAGATAAACTCTTTGTAGAGCAATAGCTTGTTTCTTTTCAAAGAAAACATCAATAAAAGAAGATTTCAAAAAAACTTGTGGATTATACATTCTGGGGTTACCTTCGGCCTTGCCATATTTCTTATCCTCATAATATCTAAAAAAGTCACAACTTATCTTAGAATCAGAATAAAATATCTGCACATTTCCAGAAAGCTCAAATACCTTGTTCTTAGCATCATAAAACAATCTGTCACTGGTATGATAAATATACTTATGAGGTTGATCATTTGCTGAAACTGATCCAAATAATGCCAACAAAGAAATAAAAAAATAAAAAATAATCCCAAACATAAAAATAATTAAAACTTGTAAACTGAAGCCTTTTCCAACCTATTCATTATAGAAATTCCTAAACCTTTCTTCTGAACTCCCACAACAATTATAATATTTCTATCACTCTTATCAGCTAAATATAGTTTCTCAAATAAATTAGAAGCAATAACTCTAAAATCAAATTCATCAGACAGATAATCAACAATACCAAAATCATTTTCATTTACCTCGAACTCTCTTGAAGGTAAAATTAAAAACAAATCCTTGAAATTATTGAATTTTGTTTTTAGTACTTCATAAACTTTTTTAACTGTACCCACATAATCTATATTTCCATCATGTAAAACAGGATATACAAGGACAGTTTCTTTTTTGGGGCTGTAATGTTTTTGTAGCTGTCCAGGCGCAATAATCTCAGAATCATCATGAAATTTTACACCCTTATTAACTACTCTTTCTATTTTTTCTATTTCCAAAGCACCAGGTCTCAAAAGAAAAACATCACCATTCTTAAAGGTTATAACAGTAGATTCCAATCCAAAATAACACTTACCCCCATCTAATATACAGTCTATTTTTTTATTAAGGGTTTCAGCAACTTGATAAGCAGAAGTTGGAGACACATATCCAAAAGGATTAGCACTGGGAGCAGCAATAGGGACCCCAGAATACTCTATTAGTTTAAGCGCAACAATATTATTGGGCATCCTCAGAGCAACAGTGGATAATCCAGCCGTAACTATAGAAGGGATAACATCGTTCTTTTCCAAGACAATAGTTAAGGGACCAGGCCAAAAAACATCAATCAGTTTCTTTACATCATCATTCACAAATCTGGAATACAAAAATATATCTTCTTTCTTAGAAATATGAACTATTAATGGGTCAAACTCGGGTCTACCTTTAACCTCAAATATCTTTGCAACTGCAACCTTATCAAGAGCATTGGCACCCAATCCATAAACAGTCTCCGTGGGAAAAGCAACTATACCGCCGGCTTTTATTATATTGGAAGCCAAAATTATGTTATCATCATAGTAAGCCGATAGCCATTTCGTCATTCTTCTCCCAAAACAATATTTTTAATCTCTTTTCTATTAAAATTTTCATCGTATATATAATCCTTATTTTCATCTTCATCTTTAGAATATTTGTGCTTCCCTGAGCAATAGGGGAAATTATCGCTCAAGCCACACATACAGATCCATATTTTTTTATCACTTACTTCTATGAGCAATGGTCCCTTTTTATGAAACTTAACGTATCTTGGCATATCATGGATATGCCGAGGCCCAGAGTCGAACTGGGGACACACGGATTTTCAGTCCGCTGCTCTACCTCCTGAGCTACCTCGGCTAAAAATCCTCTACCTTATTCTATTCTATCAAACTATTATTAATCCTCCTAAATGGTAAATGGGAAACATTCTAAACCTTATTTCCCAACTTTTTGAATATCATAATTTAAACATTTTAATCAGTTTTTTACATTTTTAACAAAATCAGACTTGAAAATATTAAGAAAAGATGCCAAGAATTTAAAAGATAATTCTACCCAAAGGAGGGGCAAATCATGTGGGGTATAAGTAATATAAATTTTAGTTTCAGACAAACCTCAATATCATCAACATCAATACCTTTTTCTCAAATAAACTATCAAATCTTTTCTTACAATATAAACGATAATCTAAATATTTCAAATTTGAATAATGTTAACCCTCTGATAAATGGTTTAGTTGGAGGGTTATTAGGTGGAATGATAGGAGGACTGCTTGGAGGGCTACTAAGTTCAAACCCACTTTCCATAGGATTTCCTCAAAATAACAACCAGAATATCAATAACCAAATGCTAATCAATCTACTATTTTTATTACTAATGCTAATAGCCTCTCAAAATCAAAACAATAATTTTGGCGGAATACCATTTGGCCATGGAATACCATTTGGTAATTCTCCTTCAATACATGGATTACCGTTTGGCCAAGTACCATTTGGAAGTGGAATACCGTTTGATAGCTTGCCTTTAGGAAGAGGAACACCATTCGGTGGTAGCATATCACCATTCGGATTTCCAAATCCGAATAACTCCATTCCAGGTATACAACAACCACTCCCAATAGGTCCACAACAAGGAGAAGAATTACAAGGAGGAAATGGAAGCGTTGTTAATCTTGCACTCCAACAAGTAGGAAAGCCATACGTATTCGGCGCAGAAGGGCCAAATGCCTTTGATTGCTCAGGTCTTGTACAGTGGGCTTTTCAAAAAATTTGGTAAGAACTTACCAAGAACAGCAGAAGAACAATTCAGAATAGGAACTCCAGTACCAAGAAATCAACTACAACCAGGTGATCTGGTATTCTTCGCTAATACTTACAAACCGGGAATATCACATGTCGGAATATACATAGGAAATGGTAAATTTGTCCATGCAGCAAATAGTAGAAAAGGAGTAATAGTCAGTAGTCTATCTGAAGCTTATTACGCTCAACACTATGCAGGCGCCAAAAGAGTATAACAAAAATTACTAAATACAAATAAATAAGGACTATATTAACACTTAAAATCCACAAAGGGAAAGGTTCATAATAAAATCTTATCACTCCCTTACCTTTATTAACCACCACACCTTTAGAAAATCCATTGATCCTAAAAATAGTCAAATTTTTACCATTCAATTGAGCTTTCCAACCTCTGTAATACATATCATTAAAAACTACTAAACTATCACCATCAGATTCATATAAAACACTTACATAATTGGATTTTTTAGTAACAACCTTTAGTTTGGCCTTAGAAAAATGTCTAGAAAAATCCCTAGCAAATATTGACTCATCAATCCCACTAATTAAAGCAGTATCAATAGGATTAAATTTTAAAGTCCAGAAGTAATATTTAATTTCATCTATGTTTCTACAGAAAATTAATTTCTTCGGAGAGAAAACTATAGGTAAAGCCTGATGATTAATATATAAGTCACCATTCATAAAACTATTACTATACACATATGAATCCCTAACAATATTGTCAACAAAATTTGGGGTTTTTAAAGGAAAAGAAAAAACTTTCAAATCCTTTATTTCATAAACCCTCGTGAAGCTATTAAGGGGATATATATGAAGTCTTAAATTAATAAAATCAGCATTATCATCAGTATTAATCACCATTGGTACTAAACAGTAAACCCACTCATCCTTACCTATATAGTAATCATTTAAAAAATAGTATGAGAGAGAATTATTATTCTTGTCTTTTAGTTCAACCCCCAAACCATCAGTTAGATTAAAAATTAATCTTCTATATTTATATAGTAATCCAATTTCGTTTACCTTAGACCTAAAGCAGATAACAAAAATTTTATTTTGCACAGCTGCCTTAAGATCTACAATCAACTTAGAATTATTCTTTAAAGACAGTGTATTATTAATAAAATCAAACTTAATACTTTGAGAATCCTTAAAATACTTAAAACTATCTTTTACATTACTGAAATCCAAAGTTTGATAGTCAATAGATCCAAAACCAAAAGATCTCAAAGAATCAACAGAAATATATTTATTATAATTCCTATTAAATTCTTGGTTAATAAACAAATATTTAACTGAAAAAGCAGTTAAAACAGAATTATTCACTATTAAAAAATAATCATGCGGATGAATAAAACTGCCATTCATCCAAATATTAAAAAACCTCACAAAGTCGAATGGAATAACAGGTTCATAATAATTAAGCATAGATTTATTCTTAACACCCGGAAAAAGCAGTGGAAAACCCGTAAAATAGCAAATCCTGTAGTTAGAATCCAATCTTTCAATATGAGTCAAATAACTCTCTATATTTTCTCTTTTTCCCCACCATCCCGAAGTATAAGATGGATTTATATTATAAAAAGTAAACCAACTGTCTAAGAAGAAAATACTAAATAAAACAATTACAACATCAATTTTCCTAATTGAAAAAAATGTCACAAAATTCCTAAAGAAATTATAGAAAATGATTATCACAAAAGATAAAATACCTAAAACAAGTGGGAAATATAAATCATAGCTATTAACCGTTAACTTAGACAAATTCTTTCCAACTTCAGGATTGGTAAAAAACCAAAAAGACGAAAAAAATATAAAAACATATGTAAAAAAAGCTATTTTAATAAATCTGAAAAACTCCTTTGTATTACCAAGAATGTAATTAATAGAAATTGGAATAAAAATAGCTTGTATCAAATTAAACTCCATTAAATGACGAGCTACTATCCTAACTTTTGAGTAAAAAGGAATATCAAATAACAAATAATGGAGAATCAAATTATATTTTCCGAGTGCCAAAACAAAAATAATTATCCCTAGCAATCCCAATATTCCCAAATAGGTTCTTAATTGGCTATTAAAAATAATCTTTACATAACAAAAAACAGTAAGCGGTAAAGCCCAAAAAGAAATATAAGATATAAATTCAAAAGATATTGTTCCTGTTGAAGGACCATAATAATTAGGGTTACTAACACTACCACCAAAAATAAACGGAATAACTTGATTCAATAGAGCATAAATTGGTAAAGAACCCTGATTATAAGTCTCAAAATTTATATGGCTCCTAACAGAAATGTTGGATAAACTTAAAACCTCATAAGCAAAAAGAAAAATCATTGGAATACTCAATGCCAAACTCAAAAAAAGAACCCATAATAACCTATAATTTGAAAATAACAAAAACAAAAAAAGGAAAATAAAGGTATATAAAAAAGCTTGTGGGTAGCCAGCTAAAAACTGATATCCCAAACAAATAGACAACCCCCAAATCCAAACAAAATTTTCTCTCAGTCCATCTTTAAACCCTTTCCAGTTATCCACCAATTTGTTCAAAAACAACAAACCCAAGGGTAAATAAGGTATAGAATTTTGAAGAGGAACAAAATCAACATGAGAAACCACAAACCCACTTAAACCAAAAATAAAACCACTAAAAAAAGAAAAAACCCTACCCAATCCTATCTTCCTATAAATATAATCGGCATAAAGGAAGGCAAAAAACTGAGCCAAAACAAAATGAATAAAAATGTTTATATTATAAGCCCAATAAGGATCAAAAAATTTGTACAAAAATAAATTTAAAGGGTAAAGAGCACCAGTCTGGACTACACCCAAAAATGGTAAACCCAGAGCCTGATAAGGATACCAAAGAGGGAATTCTCCCTCCTTCAAAACCTGGCTATAAAAAACACGTAACGGCAAAAACTGATTGTAACTATCAGCTGAACCAATAATATGACCCTTTAATGGTAAAAAAAAAATATAAACTAACAAAATATAAACCAGTAAAATATCTATGTTAAAGATTCTTAAAAAACTTAAAAAATTTAAGAAATTATTACGTATCACCTATTTTTTCTAATACACTTTCAACTTTATATGTTATAGCATCCTCTCTATTTTTTCTACAATCCATTTTAATCAATACACTAATTCTATTGTTTTCTTTTTCTACTTCTTCTATAGCTTTATGAATAACATCAAAAATTTTTTTCAAATCATCAGCTTCCACAATTGTTCCCATCGATGTTAATTGATATTTCAATCCGGAATTCTTAACGATTTTAAATGCTTTGGCAACCTCTTTGGAAACACTTTCTCCCTTACCTATTGGTGTTATACTCAATAAAGCCAAATAACTCATATTCTACTCACCCACTTTGACACTCTGATTTTCTCTTATAACATCATCAAGTACTTCTTTAAAAGCCTCTATTATTTGGTTTTCAGGTGCAACTTTCACCATTTTGCCTTTTCTATATATTATTCCTTTACCTTTACCACCAACAACGGCTATATCAGCTTTTCTTGCCTCACCAGGGCCATTAACAACACAACCCATAACAGCAACAGTAATGTTTTCCTTAACATTTTCCACTTCTTTTTTAACTTTTTCAACCAAATCAAACAAATCTACTTCTATTCTTCCACAAGTAGGACAGCTTATAAGCTCAACTCCCCTTTTCTCGTAACCCAAAGATTTCAATATCTCAAATCCAACTTTTATTTCATCTTCAACAGTTGAAGTCAGGGAAACCCTTATGGTATCACCTATACCATGGTACAGAAGAGTACCTATACCAATAGAGCTTTTAACATAACCACTGAGACCACTACCAGATTCGGTAACACCCAAATGCAGAGGATAAGGAACCTTCTCTGCCAAAAGCATATAAGCTGAAATCATATCCTCAACGTTACTACTTTTAACAGAAATCTTTATATCATAAAATCCCATATTTTCCAGGATCTGAACCTCATCTACAGCACACTCAACTAAAGCTTCGTAAGTAGGGTAACCATATTTCTCTAGATACTTTGGATGCAAAGACCCACTATTAACTCCTATTCTAATTGGTATCCCTTTTGACTTTGCAGCACTGACAACCTTATCAAGTTTTTCATATCTTGAGATATTACCTTGTGGAGAATCAAGAATATTCCCAGGATTAATTCGCAAAGCATTAATACCAGCTTCAACAGCCATCAAAGCTAACTTATAATCAAAATGTATATCTGCAACCAATGGTAAAGGAGATCTCTTTACTATTTCCTTCAGAGCCAAAGCTGCATCCTTGTCAGGAACAGCCAATCTCATAACTTTAGCACCAGCAGATTTAGCTGCTTTTAGCTGATTGATAACTTCCTCTACATCAGTTGTGGGGCACTTAACCATACTCTGTACCACTATTGGGTTACCACCACCTATTGGAACATTACCAATTTTAACAGTTTTAGATATCCTTCTCCTAATCATAATATTCCCCCTTATACCTTTTCAACTATTACAAAAGTTCCCATGTGTTTTTTTACTCTCACAATGGTTCCTGCAGGTATAGGCGAGCCATCTTCACTTTTTGCCAAAAGTTGTTCCATCTTATCATCCGTACGAATGTTTATTTTACCAAAACCATCTTCAGGGATATCGTATAACACCTCCGCCTCCTTACCTTCGTAATAATAAGTAGTTTTTACCATACTATAAGTCTTTAAAAATTTCAATATCATTCTTATTACATAAATATATGTTGTTCCAGAAAGTATAGCAGAAAGAATGATAGAAGAAAAATCCCTAACTTTGACGGGTAAAAAAGATAAAAGATTAAAAGTAATTATTCCAAAAGCTCCAAATAAAGCAGAAATTATCAAAAACGTTGACGGTGATAGAATAAAAGGTGGTGGACCACCAGTGGCATCAGCAACACCCGTATCACCTGTGGAAACATCAGCATGGTGAGCACCAACATCACCACCATCGGCAGACCCCACATCACCATGTCCACCCCCACCATCAAAACCTATCATGCCCACAAATAACAAAACAAACAAAAGTAAAGAAGAACCAACAGAAATAATAAGATAAGTCCAAATTAAAGAATTAGGAGAATTGCTCAAAAAATATGACAACCCAACTATAACAATCAACAAAATGAAGGGTATAAAAAACATAAAAAAATCACCCCCTAATATGGACTAGCAAGTATTCTCTTAAAGTCATTAACTCTAGATGCTTTCAAAAGAGCTTCCTCTTCCTTTATAAGGCCTTTCTTTACAAGCGCCCTGAGAGTATATTCCTGAACTCTGTAACCCTTCTCCCTCTTCTCAACCATCCTTAAATAAACCTCATTTATATCAGCCTGAGACAAAAATTTCACAAATTCAGGATCATTAAAATAAAAATCGTAAACATACTTTAGATTTCCATCTGTGGTAGTAAAAAGATTACCAGAAATAACTATTTCCAGAACCATAGATAAGTATCTAAAAACGTTTTGTTTTTGATCTCCAGACATACCTGAAATTTTTTCAAAAACAGAAATTATTCCATCCGCATTGATAGTACAAATAACCAACAATCCACTTAATGATAAATCCAAAGCAATTTCCAAATATTCATAGTTTATTATTTCTTGGATAGCAACAACATCTGGCTTTAACCTCCTGATTACAGACAAAACATCTCTAATAGTAGAATAATCTTTTCCCACAACAAATTGATATACTATCCCTCGGGATTTATAAAATTCTTTTTCTATAAAATCTTCAACAGTAGCAAGCAAAACATCTCTATTTTCAAGTATATATTCTATAGAGGAATTGAAAATAGTTGTTTTCCCGCTTTTTTTAGGCCCTGCTATTATTATCAGACCTTTATTTTTATTCAAGGCGTCAACGTATTGTGGAGGGAGCTCCAAACTCTCCAGCTTGATCGACTCAACAGTAGATGGGAAAAATATAACAGCCAATTTACTTTTCTGATAAAAAACTATAGCTCTGAAAGGTAAACCAGTGGAAGTAGTGTAATTTCCAACCCAGTAACCGTTTTTCCTAAGTTCCAAACGTTCTTTTTCATTTATAAAAATTTTCAATATCTCATCAATTTTCTCTCTATCTATTTTGTCATCTATGATATTTTTAGTACGCTGATCCTTATATTTAAGAAAAGGAGGCACATCTTCTATCAAAAAGAGGCTCTCAGCATTCTGCTGAAAAACCATTGTTAATATTTTATCAAGTATATTCATACCGTTTTCAATTTTTGGGCATTTTATATACCGCCTCTGCCCAGAGAGCGGAACTCATACAGCATCTTTTTAACCTTCTCATTCACCCAATAATCTATGGATTTCTTATTCTCTAAGCGTTCCCAAATTAAACTTGATGAAATTAAAATAACGGGGATATCAAGCAAAATAAATTTCTTATCCAAATTCTCCATACCGTAATTTATTATAGTTAACAAGTCCTTATTATGCTCTTTATCTTCTTGACTCAATTTCTCCAATTTTTGTTTCACAAAATCAAGAATACTACCCTTTACATGCATTGTATTTATAAGAACAAAAAAATCCACCAATTTAAATATAAGGTCAAAATTTTGCCAATAATAGAAAATCAAACTATCTATACCAATAATTAAAAATAACTCATCAGAAGGATAAATATTACGAAAATAATCAACTGTAAAAAAAGTATAAGAATCCAAACTATTTTTAACTTCAAAATCAGAAACTTTTATCTTATTTTTGTAGATCATATCCCTAATACTCAATTCTATCATTTTTAACCTAACCAAAGGATCAATAATATACTTCCTCTGTTTATGTACGGGATATTTATTGGGAATAACATATAAAAGGTCAAGCTCCAAATTTTCGACAGAATAGTTTATCACAGTCAAATGCCCAATATGTATTGGGTTAAATGTTCCTGGATACAACCCTATCCTCATAAAATTTACCCAAAACTCTTTCTCCAACAAATCCAATGTTGTAGAACTCTTCTATTCTTCGCAATTCATTGTATTTGGAGTTTCTTTCACTTCTTGCAGGAGCACCAGTCTTTATAGAATAACCAACATTGGTAGCTATATGAGATATGGTATTATCCTCAGTTTCCCCAGATCTATGGGAAATTATAGAAGAAAATCCATTTTCTTTCGCCAAATTTATAGCATTTATAGTCTCAGTTAAAGTACCTATCTGATTCAACTTTATCAAAATAGAATTAGAAGCCTGCAATTTTATACCCTTAGACAATCTCTGAACGTTAGTAACAAACAAATCATCTCCAACAATGTTAATCTTATTTCCATATTTCTTGGTAAATTTAATCCAGGAATCCCAGTCCTCTTCAGCAAATGGATCCTCTATTGAAATAATAGGATACTTCAACAATAGATCATCATATATTTTCATTAGATCATCAGAAGAAATAAAACTATCTTGGTATTTATACAAATTTTTAGAATTATCAAACATTGAAGAAGCAGCAACATCAAGAGCTAATAAAACTCTATCATTATATCCAGAATCATCTATAGCTTTAATTATGTATTCACAAGCTTGAAAAGGAGTAGAAAAATTGGGTGCAAATCCTCCCTCATCGCCAACGGAAATACTATATCCCTCTTTTTTCAAAATTTTCTTCAAAGAATTGTATATCTCACTACCTGCTTTTAAAGCATCTGAAAAACTATCAAAGAAAACTGGACATATCATGAACTCTTGAAAGTCCAGTTTATTATCAGCATGAACACCACCATTAATTATGTTCATAAAAGGAACAGGTAAGTAATAATCCTTAGAGCCAGTTAATAAGGTGAGAAACTTGAAAAATGGCATATCAAAAGAGTTGGCCAAAGCTTTGGCCACACTCATAGAAACCCCGAGTATAGCATTAGCTCCCAATTTACTTTTGTTATCAGTACCATCCAAATCAAGAAGTTTTTTATCAAACAAAAATAAATCATCAACAATGGTATTAAAAAAATGGTCACGTATGTAGTACACAGATTGTATAGCTTTATTCAATCCTTTGCCATGAAATTCTTTACCAGAGTCCCTTAGTTCCAAAGCTTCAAATTCCCCGGTGGATGCCCCTGAAGGAACAATAAAACTACCATTAAATACTTTCCCATTCTTTTCAACAAAAGCCCAAACCTCAAGAGCAGGATTTGCCCTACTATCAAGCACCCAAAAAGCCCTTAAATCTTTTAAAACAACATTCATAATTATACCTCCCTTAATAATTCTTCTATTTCTCTTGACAATAATTTTCCCAACTTGGAGCTCGCTGCCTTAAGCTTCTGTCTTATTCTTTCTTTTGAATATTTCTTACCGAAAACTGAAAATATTATATCTCTTATCTGTTCAAGCGTTTTATTATTACTATCTAACAATCCATAGTACTCAAGTATAATTATTTTTTCTTCATCATCCAAAAAATTCATGATACTCTTTATTATATTTTCTTTAATTATCCTCTGATTCAAATTAAATTCAGGCTCATCATATGATTTATTTTCAATAAACTCTTCAACAGTTCTTGAACTATCAGAAAACCTAAACTCCTGTAAAGATATTTCACTTTTTAATGACATAAATCCAGATATTCTAGAATACTTATCTTTTAATTCAGAGATTTTCAGATTATATATCTTTTTGAAAATATCATCTTTTTCAGAGAGCTGAGGATTTTCGTTTTTTATTTTTTGTTTTATTTCATCACCATATATGTATTCCACTAATTCCACCAAACTGGGCTTAGTATTGTATTTATGTACATATTCATTATAAGCTCTAATAAATTTAGAGTATTCAGAATAGATAGATAGTGGGACTCTTACCGTAGTATCTTGATAGGTATTCTTCACTAAAGAATGGTATATCCAATAGGCAGCATAGGTAGAAAACCTGACATCATATTTCGTTAAGTCGTAACGTTGGATAGCTTCCAAAGCAGCAGCAATTCCCTCAGAAATGTAATCAAAGTAATCACCTTTAGTATTAACAAGTGTTCTATAAATTTTTATAATATATGGAAAAACAAGAGAAATAAGTATAATTTTGGCTTCCATTCTGCCACCTTTAGCTTCCTTAATTATTTTTAATTCCTCTTCTCTAGATATACTTTTAAAGTTTTTATAATTTTCAAGAGCCCAGCTATAATCACTAAAAGAGCCCACCTTAATTTTTAGATACAAATTCTCAACATCAACATCATCATAATTAAAAATATTTTTTTTAGGCAAATTTTCTGAGTTTTTCCTGGATCTCTCTGGTTTTCTCATACTCTCCCCTTTTCATTAAATCCCTTAACTCCAACATTAGAAACTTTTTGTATAAATTGTTGATTAACTTCTTAAAGTATGATTCCTTTTGTGAAGCATCTAAATCAATGGAAACCTTCACAACAATTTTTAACACTTCTGTTAAAAGTAACTCATGGATTATATACTCACTAGGATCAACATTTTCTTTTATGCATTCTACTAAATATTTAAACAACTTTGATGATATATCCTTTTGCTTAAATAGATCAAAATCAACGTTTTCGTAGAACTTTTTAAAAAGATCAAAATTTACCAATGCAAAAACCAAGAAATAAATCTCCAGTCCATACTTCTTTATCACCTCTTCTTCTTCAGAAATCTGTTTGTTATATCCAGACATCATTTTAGTTAAATACTTATAACTAACGGAAGTATCCAAAGAGAACCTTTTAATATACTCGTCTCTTACAACTTTTTTTCTGATAGCTTTCAGAAAAGGTATAACATATCTTTCCAAAAACTTCTGCTTTTGATGGATATCAGGCTGATTAACGTAACAACCTATCATATATGTTATATCTTCTAAAATAAAACGATTTATATTTTTTATAATCTCAGGATTATTCAGATAAGCTTCATGAGGATCCTTATATTCTCTCACCACCGCTATTTTCACATTTAAACCATGGGAAACCAAATTTATTATATTATTTATAGTTGAGTCTTGACCAGATTTATCAGAATCCATAAATAACACAACTTTATCAGTATATTTCTTTATTATATCTATCTGTTTATCTGATATAGATGTTCCCATCAATCCAACAGAATTTTCATATCCAGATGAATATAAAGCCCAAACATCAAAATATCCCTCAACTAAAAATGCAACTCCATTAGACCTAATAGAATTCTTAGAAACATTTATACCATATAAAGTATTTGTTTTTACTAAGCCAATAGTATTAATGTATTTTACTTTGGAATCATCAATTTCTCTACCTGAAAAACCTATTATTGTTCCATTTGCAGCATAAATAGGAATAACTATTCTCCCGGCAA
Source organism: Candidatus Calescibacterium sp. (assembly GCA_025057615.1). GTDB lineage: Bacteria > DRYD01 > DRYD01 > DRYD01 > DRYD01 > DRYD01. Next base: position 117,099 of record JANXBF010000001.1, read on the forward strand.
GTATTTCATAAAAATCTTTACCTTTCTTATATAACAAACCGTATTCATATAGTTCCTCCATTTTTATACCTTTCTTTTGGGAAAAAATTTTCAAATTCTCTACATTCTTAGGACAGTAACCAAGTTTATAGTTTTGAATAACCTCTATTTTTATCTTTCTATCATTTAAATAATCTCTTGCCTTCGATCCAATAGAAGATTTAAGTAAAATATTATGATAAAAATCTGCCAATATCTTATAAATTTCATGATTAATATTTCCCGAATTAACCCTTTTCAAAAACTTAGAATCTTCCTGTATATCAATAGAAAGCATATCAGCAATAAATTTCACAGACTCAAAAAAAGAACAGTTTTCTAATTCCATGACAAAATTGAAAATATCACCACCTCTATTACATCCAAAACAATACCACAAACCTTTTTCTAAATCAATAGACATTGAAGGCTGAGAATCAGGATGAAATGGACAAACAGCCATATGAGTAGAACCAACCTTCTTCAACTTTAAAAAACTGCTAAAAAAATCTCTATAGTTCACCGTTCTCTTTATCTTAAGAATTATATCATTCATAAACTAATTCAGTAACATAACAATGCAAATAGTTAGCTCTTTATAGTCAGTCAAAACATCAAAATTCAATAATTTCAAATAGATATCCGGATAAATATTTGTATATTTTAATATTAGTAAAACACTGTAATATCTATAAGTATCTGGTCTATTGAAAACAAAGTACGAATATTTTTCATGCTCAAGTAATTTTGAGTTTCTACCAGTTATGTAAAGACCGACAGTAGATGTTACAAATACGCTCGGAGAAGAAGAACCAAGAAAATAATTATAAAACTTCTCATCTCTATAATCCAGCGATACCAATAATCCTATACAAAAGGAAGTTAATACAGGATCAGCAGATAGTTTAGAAGCTTCCTTTAACTTGTTTATAATGTAATCTCTTGCAAACTTCATGGTTGGCTGTTGCAGTAAATCAATAATCCATTTGTAATTAGGGGGGATATTCTTCAATAATTCTTTAAAGCTTTCACCTAGAGCTTGTGAAACTTCCCTACTTACCTGTGTATAGTAATAAATAGTTGAAATATTCTTAATGTAAATATCATTACTTAATTTAGCATTTTTTAGATAAAAAGGCTTATTATTTTCATCCAAAGTAGCTTTTGACAAATAATAGGCATCAGAAGTTAGAAAATTATTTTTCAAAACCTCCTCTATCTTTTCTCTTCTGGATACCAAATTCTGATAGCTTCCACCCCAAGAAATGTAATCCCTTATACACATGATCATAGGTTTAATATGAGATTTAGAAATATTATAATCCAATCTTTTTAGAGAGTGTTCGGCCATATCTCTGGAATAAGAATTCAACTTATAATCAAAAAAAACAAGAAAATATAAATAAATTAAGACAACCTCCATAAAAATAGATGTCATTGAAATAATTATCAGATTTTTCAAATTTTGCATCCCTATTCTGCTATGATAACAATGGAATATTTAGGAGTCTTCCTTTTCATAAATAGAATTTTACCTTCTTTACTTTCATGAATAAGAGTAACTGTATCATCCTTTTGATGCTTTAAATTATATTTCTCCAAATCTTTCAATCTTTTATCTTCTTTCAAAATTAAGAAAGCTATATCATAAACAGATTTAGATGAGTACTCTCTTATTTCTCTATTTTTATCAACCCTTTTTTTTTCAAAAATTTTAAAGGTTTTCCTAACAAATTCTGGAGTATAAATAAACTTTTCAATTTTATTTTTTTCTTCATTATTAAATATACCTATTAAATAGTTTTTAAATTTGTTTTTTACGATTAAATCATGATAGTTAGAATATAAGAATTCAGTATTATAAAGAAGTAATTTTATGTAAGCCTGCAGGTAAAAAATAGAATTACTAAAATCTTCCTGTGTAAATATGTTATAAAAATTATAGAATAAATCATAATCCACTCTATATTTTTTTATTTTCCCCAATTGATTATTATAATGAAGAGAGAACTTTTTATCTTTTAATTTTTGTATAAATCCTGGGTGAAGAGTGGTATTTTTGTCAGCTCCCAAAACACCAACCCTCAAACACAGATCAATTTGGGTCTCAAAATCCCAAATTTTGGTGGCCAAAAAGTCAATAGCCCTCTTTTTAGTAATATTCTGGGGATTACTTGTCAAAAATATACCATACAATACAAATGGGCTATCCATCTGGATAAAATTATCTTTTATGGAGAAAATTTTTGCACCATCATCATTAACATTCCCAACCAAAGAATACAGATGAGATTTTACTTTCATATTCTTTAGATAATTATTATAGAAATTAACATAATCTATCGTGTTTATAAGACCGTTATAAACAGCAAGAAACTCAATAATATTGAGATTTTTGACACTTGGAAATAATTCTTTATAATAAAAAGAATAAGCAAAAAATGGCAAAAACTCAACACTACCATTAACATAACTTAAATCCTTCATAAAATCAAAAGTGTAGGTCTTAAAAACGGCAAAAAATGTCGGCGTATTCTTAAAATATTCATCCCAAAATCTCACTCTCCTGTACTCTTCTACAATTTTCCTCATCTGCACAGGAACAATCAATATATCAATGTTATCATTCTGATCTTTTAGAACATTACTCAAATCCATTATATTATTAACGTTATGGTAATTAATGTCAAATAAAGAAAGAACCTTGGATTGTTTATATTTATCAATGTGCTCAGCGATTACCGAGTAAATTTCAAGATGGGGAATATATGAATAAACTTTAATCTTTTCTTTGGTAAATACAAAGCAAAATATAAGTATAAAAGCCATTATGACTATTCTAAACATAACTATTGTCCTTTCCATTTTATTTTCTTATTTTTTTTTAAATCCTTAGGAGAAAACTTTTCTTTGAATATATCATTCAATAATACAATTTTTTTTTGAAATTGTTGATTATAGATAACAATAGGTATATCTTCAATAAATTCTGATATTACTTGTCTACAAGCCCCGCAGGGAGATACAAAATTTTTTACAGGAACAAACAGAGCTATAAATAACCAAGAAACTTCATTATCTCTTGGAGCCAATCCCTCAGAAATGGACTTAAAAACAGCATTCCTTTCAGCACATATGCTCAAACCATATGAAGAATTTTCCACGTTAGAACCTCCAACATAATGTATCTTATCCTGTTTTCTAATTACCAAACATGAAGAAACCTTAAAATTAGAATACGGACTATAAGAATTAGAGTTGTAAAATTTCAACACATTGACCACTTCATTTTCAAACGGGATCAAAAGTTTCTCAAATTCGTTCATCTCTGTTCCCCTTAACAATTGAAGTTATAATCTCAGCACCCTTTTCAGCAGAGTCAGTAATTTCAAAATTTATTCTTTCCTTCAGCCTTTCCAATATCTTTTTACCTTCCTCATAATTGGTTCCCTGAAGTCTAACAACCAATGGAACATTATACTGTTTTTCATTGTAAGCCTCAATAATTCCATTGGCAACCTCATCACATCTCGTTATACCACCAAATATGTTAATAAATAATCCTTTAACTTTGGGATTCTTTAGGACTAAACTTACACTATGTTTAACTCTCTCTGCTCTAGCTCCACCACCAATATCAAGAAAGTTTGCTGCTTTACCACCAAATAAGCCTATTAAATCTATTGTATACATAACCAAACCCGCTCCGTTACCTATCACTCCAATATCACCATCCAGCTCAACATAAGCCAACCCCAGCTTCTTAGCCTCTTCTTCTAAATCAGATCTTTCTTCATCCTCTTCTAACTCATCCTCTATAAACTCAAGAGCATTCTCATCCAAAATAATTTTTGAATCCAAAGCCAATAACTTTGAATTGGAAACCACAAGAGGATTTATCTCAGCTAAAACACAGTGATTCTCTTTGAATAACCTGTATAACCTGGTTGCAATCAATTCCATCTGTTTGACATAATCCATATTTTGGTTGTATACCCTTAGTATAGCATCCCTTATCTGAAACTCAAATAAATCCAGATTTTTAAGATATTCTTTTGATATTTTTTCTGGTTGGCTTTCTGCAACCTCCTCTATATCGACACCGCCTGCAGGAGAGAAAATAAACATAGGCATAGACGAAGACCGATCTATTATAAAACTCATGTAAAACTCCTGTTCTATTGGATAATATTCATCTATCAATAACTTTTTTACCTTAACACCTCTTATTTCCATGTTGAATATTTGTTTTGTATACTTCATGAATTCTTCATTATTATTTGCTACTTTTATACCACCTGCTTTTCCTCTTCCACCGACTTTAACTTGAGCCTTAATGACGACTGGATAGTTCAGTTGCTGCTGTAGTTCCTGAAAAAATATATAATCATTTTCTTGGTCCTTTTTTATTAATATACCCTGGCTAGTAGGTATACCATATTTTTGAAAAAGTTTTTTCCCCTGGTATTCATACAAATTCATCTTTTGTCCTCCTTTAACTATCTATTATTTTCATTATTTGTTCTCTAAGTTCTTGTCTTATACCTTTGGATATATCCTGATTTGTTCTTTCTTTGTATTTTTTTCTAAATTCACTCTCAAGATCTAATAGATCTTTTAGAGATTTTTTAAACCTGTTTTTGTAATAGACATCTCTTGAATTGTTATATCCTTTTAGAAGTATTTCAGCACAGGTATTAAAATCTGACTCTTGTTCAAGGACTATCCAGGCCAAACGAACATAAGGTTCATACTTAGTAGGATCAATATCTATAGCTTGGTAATAATATTTTTTAGAATTTTCGAATTGTTTTTGGTACTCATAACACATTGCTAAAAAGAGGTTCGCATAAAAATCTTTTGGCTTCTTATTGTAATATTCCAAAGCCCAATTTATAGCCTTCGAAGTAAATCCGGTATCTATTGCATAGGTTATTGCCAAAATATAATATTTATCATTATTTTTATTTAAGCTCAAGGTTTTATCATAGTAATTAATAGCCATATTGATATCTCCCAATCCTTCATAAAACTGTGCCAATTTAAGATAATATCTATCATTTTTTTGTTCATTCAGTTTTTCTATTAATTCCAATCCTTCGCTTGATTTTACCCTGGAGTCTTTATAGGTAAGCCCCAGAATATAGTAAGCCTCCAAATTATCATTATTCTTGGATATGAACTCCCTTATAATCCTATTAGCTTCAATATACTCAGAATTGAAAGTCAATGACTTAGCATAAAACAGCTTGACAATATCATATTTCTGAATATAAGGCTTCATCAATTTTATTATCTTGGAATATCTTTTATTCTCAAAAAGTATTTGATTATAAATTTTCAAAAAATTTTCATTGAGAGTGTTTTTTGATTTTAAAATTTCAAAGGTTTTATCAAGCAGTTCTTCAGATTTTTCAGTTTCAGATTTATCATAATATAGCTGTGCAAGTACCACCATAGACTTTTCATTATCCTGATCATAAACAAGTGACTCCTTCAGAAAAACCTCAGCATTGTATATATTAAGATTTACATAATATTCAATATAACCATAACAGTACAGTATTTTGGAAAAGTTTTTGTTTTTGTTAGAAATATTCTTTTCGGAATCCACAAAAATCCTTTTAGCTTCTTTCAAAATAGAATTATAATCTGAATTGGTGTGAGCATAAATGATAGATAAAGCGGTGTAGTAGTCGATTCCAATTTTTTGTTTATTTTCTTGTAAAATCCTGATAGCTTTGCTAAACTGCTTGGAATCTATTAAATCATTAACTTTATCAATAATATCACTTGTATGTGAAAAAGCAATAATAAAAATTATTATTAATATAGTAACTAAACTATTATTTTTGAATTCTTTATCCACTGTTCTAACCTCTGGGAATTTATTTTTACTTTTCCGTTCTGTATTTGGATGTAATTCATTTTTTGCAGTTTTTTAAAATTCCTCACTATAACCTCATGAGAATTACCCGTTATATAGGATATCAATTTCTTGTTATCTATTAAAAGTTCATCTGAGTTATTGTTTTCTTTGAAATACTTGACAAGAAAATATATTAACCTATTTATACTATCGAGAGATTTATAGTTTATCAATTCAACATAGTATTCCCTCATTTTCTTTCTTTCCTGATCTGCAGTATATTTTTTCAATATTTCTTGTGTCTCCTGATTATGAGGAACCAATATTAATTTAGTTCCACGAGGAAGAACTAAAAAACATTCAGGAACAATATTAATAATTTCCATATCAATCATATGATTTGGGTAAAAAATATCAATAACGATCTTTCTGTAGTTATTTTCAATCAAAAAGAAAGCTAAATTAAATTTAACAAAACAAAAATAATTGAATAAAAACTTATACTTTTTGTTATTCAATCCATCACTGGATAACCTTATGGTTTTTCTTATATTTTTAATTTTTGATGATTCTGCAATAGACAACAATTTCTTTTTGTCTAATTCCTTAAAATACGGATTTGAATATAAGAATTTATATATTAACTCTTTATCATTGGATTTATTTTCTTCTTTTTTATGAGCAACTGTGGGCTTATTATTTAATGAAACATTTTTTGGTAAATTTTTTAATTTACTTTTGTTTTCCCTCTGACTATCATTACGTTTTAAAGCTTTCTTACTTTCCTTCTTGATATCTTTTCTGTTTTTCTTTTGTTGTCTTATATTCTTCATTATTTACCTACCTTCAGAAAATTAAGTCTCATATAAATACGTTCTATATATATTTTCTTTTTGAATACTAAAATACCTTTGTCATCGAAGTACACACTGGCAACAAGGCGAATGAAATTTTTTTTCATTAAATCATATTTTTCTAAAGTCACATTAGAGTGTCCCTGAAAAACTTTTCCCTCGTAAAAAACCCAAGAATCCCCATTTTTTATCTCAATATCAATCTTTTCATCGTTGTTCAATAAATATTTAAACAAATCAAAATTGTAAAATAAAATCTGGAAATTTGAAATATAACGGAGATAAATACCAATTTTTATGTTAACATAATCCTTTTGAATAACCATTTCAGAAACAGATCTACCCAAAAATAAGCTAATCCTATTGCCATTATCATTTAACATCAACTGAATGGAATTACCATTAAATGTTGGTAAAAAACTCTTATTTTCATAAACACCGTACTCCGGCGGTTTACTAACTAATATGTTATTGAAAATCCAAAACAAAATTGATAATAAACAAAAAATTATCATAAATTCGAAAACAAAAAAAGATTGTTTCATATTATTTAAATACTATAAAACTTCAACAATTTCTTCTTAAAGGGTTGAAAAGAAGAAAAAATAATTCTATTATTGAAAGACATGGAAATATTAGAACAAATATACAACATAGAAATAGACAAAGATTTACCAATAGAAATAAGAGAAAAGTATCATATACCTTTAGAAAAAATAGAAACTATAAGAAAAAAATTAGCAAACATAATTGATGAATTTTACATCTTATCAACTTGCAATAGAGTATCATTTTATTTCATAAACAACAATACTAGCCCAGATAAAATACAACAACTCATATTCCCAGATATAAACTGTAAATTCAGACAAGGTATAGAAGCAATAAAACACTTTTTTAAAACTGCCTGTGGGTTAGAATCACAAATATTCGCAGAAACAGATGTAATACATCAAATAAAACAGTATTACAAAAATCAAAAGGGATTTATTAATCACTTCTTGGAAGAAATGATAAACTTTTCATTCTCAGTCCACAAAGATTTCCATTCCTCAATATTACCGAAAATCAAAAAGGAAAAGCAAAATTTGGCAAACATAGTGCACAATAGGATCAAAAATTTACCTCCAGATACGCCAATAATCCTGATAGGATATGGGTTTGTTAACAAATCAATACATAAAAAAATAAAGAATGATTTCAGAAATATCACTATATTTTCAAATAATCACAAAGGAGCTTATCCCAAACATAAATTACTACCAAAACTGAAAGAAATAGAACATACCTGTGTTATAATATCAGCAACAAATACAACAGAGTTCATCATTGAAAAGGATTATCATATTCCTCCCGGTGCATTAATCTTTGATTTATCAGTTCCAAGAAGTATCAACCCCCAAATATCTAATAATTACATAGATCTAGACAAACTGAAGGAAAACTCAACAAATGACATATCAGATGAAAAAATAATACATACATTTCTTAATCAAAAAGTAAATGAATTTATAAATAAAATTGTATCATCAGAATTAAACTCAAATATAAAAAAGTTCTATGAAATACCTTTACAAATAGCAGACAACAAGATTAATCAATACTATAAAGAATTGATAAACATTTTTAATACGTCAGATGAAAGAAAAATAAAAGAATTCTTCAAATATGTAAATCAAAAAATAATAAACAAAGCTCTAGAAGAACCAATAAAAAAAATTAAAGAACTATATATTATAAATAAAAAGAGAAAAATAATAATAGGAACAAGAGGATCAAAATTAGCGTTAGCACAAACAGAACAGATTTTGGAAATGCTCAAACTCTATTTCCCTGAATTTGAATTTATAATAAAAATTATAAAAACCAGTGGGGATAAAAACATATATACCAACAATTCTTTTGTTAAAGAGTTGGAAGAAGCCTTGGTAGTAGAAGAAATAGACATAGCAGTCCATAGCTTTAAGGACTTGCCCTATAAAATAAACGAATATTTAGAGATAGCAGCCGTACCATTGAGAACCACACCCAACGACGTCTTAATTACAAAAGATGGTAAAAATCTCTGGGAAATGCAACCCAATTCTATCATAGGAACCTCAAGTCCAAGAAGAAAAACACAACTACAAAAACTCAGAAAAGACATAATAGTAAAAGAAATAAGAGGAAATATAGACACAAGAATAAAAAAGCTCTTCCAAGGAGAATATGACGGGATAGTAGTAGCATATGCAGGAATAGAGAGACTAAAATTGGAAAAACTCATAAGCCATATATTCACAATAGAGGAAATGGTGCCCGCACCAGCCCAAGGAGCAATAGCATTACAAACCAGAAAAAAAAGCTTCATAACCCAAATACTGAGAAAAATAGATAATCCTCAATACCGACAAGAAACAGAAATAGAACGATATTTCATGGGGTTGATGAACTTGGGATGCTCATTTCCACTCGGAGCCAATGCACAAAAAAAAGAAGATAATAACATAGAATTCCATTACTTCGTAAATATCAACAACAGAATTTATAAAGGGAAAACTATAAATCCCCAAATTTCAGAAATAACAGATAATATAAAGCAAAGCTTACTACAACAGTGCTATATTCCTTCTCTCCATTTCTATTAAATCACTTAATCTCCTTATGATTGATTCCCCATGATCAGAATAGATAAATTGATGAAAATATTCAAAAACGTTAAACTCATCAGTATTCAGAAAAACAATATTTCTAACGTTTAATTCATTAACTATCTTAAACAAAAAATACCAAATATTTAACTCTTTTAGGATAAATGGTTTATAAAGAGAGTAATAATCGATTACAACAAAATAATTATCACTAGTAAGTTGAGAATTTGACAAATACAGTTTAAAATTGGAGGGGACAAAATTAATAAATATGGGATTATAATCTTTTAATTCTTCTCCATATTTTTTAGTCCATATTTTCCATTTGTATTTACCACAGTACTGGCAATTGAAAGTATCATATTTAACTTTACAGTTCTGACAGATAAGTCTAAGCTTATCGATATTACCTATTGTTCTCTTCTCCACCTTCAGTTTTTTATTACAAAGCTCACAAAAAGGCACATTCCCACAATAATCGCAATAAAACTTATAGAAAGCATCATAAAAAGAATAAAACAAAACACTGAAACCTTTATCTTTACATCTTATCTCATTTAGATAGAGTTTCAAATCTTTGAGCGAAAAATTTTCAAAAATTAACTTTTTCTTTATTATTTCAAAATCTTTTAAAAATAAATCTTTATTGTTTTCCAAATGACTTTTGAAATTTCCGTATAAAGGAAGAAAAGAATGGAAAATTATTTTAGTACCACACTTGTACAAGAACTCAGAAAACTCGTAAAACTTGGGAAAATAATCAAGAACAACATGATCAAAAAATCTCGATAGAACTATCCCCCAAAGAGGAAAAACAAAGTTATTAGAATCAAAATTGAAAACCTCTCCCTTTTTCCAAATATTATCAGAATAGATCGAACTGAGGTCAATCTTCTTTGATAAAACTCTTTCCAAATCATGGACTATAATAAGATTCAACGAATTTTTACTAACTATCCCCTCCTTTTTATAAATAAAATCAAATCCCTTAGAAAAATCCCTAATATCAGAAATAATTTTTATGTTATCCGCTAGTTGAAAAGTATACGTAATTTCGCATTTAATTCTTTTCTTCAACTTTTTTCTAAAATATTTTTTAATTTTCCTAAGGTTATCAATTTTCAAAAGATTTTTAGATACAGGAATAAAAAAACATGTCTTATTTTCAAGATAGTTGTTCTCAATTATTTTAATTCTAAATTTCTTACTGGTTTCAATATTAGTAACTATATCATCAACAAATATTTTGAGTATATCTTCATATTTAACAAGGGTAAGAATTATTTTTTCAAGTCCAGAATAAAAATATCTAAAGATATCCCTGTTTTGAACTTTCAAAACTTCAAACAACTGATGCAGAGTATCAACAATGATTTCCAAATTAGGAATATTCAAAAAATCTACAAAATTTACTTTTCTTAGACTTATCAACTTCTTTTCCAAATTTTTTTTGGTTTTTATGAAAAATGCTAAAAAGTAATTGTTTCTGAGTTTTATAACATATATCTTATTAAAGTCAACATCATATCCATCGGGAATTTCCAAAGCAAACTTGGAATTCACTAAAAATAATATCATGTTGGAACAACACTATTCATGCAAGCATTATAAAGTATTTTTTTATCCACTTGTCCCGAGTATCTATTCATGAATAGTTTGAAAAGATATGGTTTTCTAAAGATGGTTATTTCCAGTGCCTCCATAAGCAAAAAATCCCGTATTTTAGCATGATCCCCTGAACAAAGAAGCTTTTCAACTTTTACAACATTGTTATTTATCCTAACTTCTCTAGGTCTAGTATACTGTAATGGTTCAAGTAAAAAATCCATACCCATATAATTAAAACTGTCATCCAACAAATTTTCTTTTCTAACCAAATGATCATCAGAAAACCTAAACCTCAATATTGATTCTAGGATAACAAATGAAGCCAATTCACCAGAGCTAATAACATAATCCCCAATTGATATCTCTTCATTTATGAATCTCAAGATCCTATTATCAACACCTTCATAATTGGGACATATAAAAATTAGTTCATTCATCTTGGCCAGGTCATTAATCATCCTTTTATTAAGGACTTCTCCTCGGGGAGAAGGTAGAATAACATAAGGGTTAACAAATCTTTTCTTTGCGTGATCCAATGCCTTTAAAAGAACATCAAACCTCAAAATCATTCCTTTACCTATACCATAAGCGTAATCATCCACTTGCTTGTGTTTATCAAAAGCAAAATCACGAATATTGATGACATCAAACCAAACCAATTCTCTCTTAGTAGCTCTCCTAGTTATAGAAAGACCGTTGAAAATAGAAGATACTAAATCTGGAAATATAGAAAGGAAACAAATTTTCATCAAAAAATCATTCTAATTTCAAACCTTAGAATACCTATTAACTAACTCTCTAAGTTGTTCATACAAATCTTCAAAAAAGAAAGGTTCACCATCATATTTATTAAGTAGCAAACTTTCTTTTTTACCTCCAAACATGTAATACAACCTTCTAAACTGGCCGAAATAATTTTGCTCAATAAACACCAAATTGTCAGTATTAGCCACAGCTTCCTCGATTTGCTTTATAGGAAAAGGATAGAAAACAACAGGCTTAATTAAACGGAAACTATACCCCTCATTTTTGTTTAATTCAAAACATACTTCTTTAACAGAATGGTAATTCATTCCATAGGCAACTATAGAAATCTTTGGATTGTAACCAATATCTTCGAACTCTAGAAAATATTCATTAAATTTTGAAAGCTTCCTCATCCTCTTCTCAACCATCTTTTTTCTTATATCGGAATTTTCGGTAATGAAACCCTTTTCGTTGTGTTCATTTCCAGAGGTTTGAAATTGAAGTCCCTTGACTGAAGGAACAATTCTATAGCTTATTCCATCTTCCGTTATTTCATATCTATTTAATTTTTTATCCACCTCGAAATTTATGTATTTACCTCTATCAACTCTGAGAGAATCGATTAAGGTATCAGAAATATAATTAGTGGTATATATATTTTCTCCTAAGTTAAGGTCGGACAGAATTATAACAGGAAGTTGATACCTCTCTGCCATATTGAAAGCTTCAAAAGTATAAACAAACATTTCATACGGATCAGAAGGGAAAATAACTATCTTCTCAGTATCACCATGTCCAACAAAAGTGGATAAAAGTATATCTCCATCTTCTGTTTTGGTGGGTAGTCCAGTGGATGGCCCTCCTCTTTGTATATTTGCAATAACTACAGGAGTTTCAGTCATATAAGCATATCCTATAGCTTCAACCATAAGGGAGAATCCTGGTCCAGATGTGGCTGTCATTGATCTAACACCTGCTAAAGAAGCACCCACACATGAATTAATAGCGGAGATCTCATCCTCAGTTTGGACAGCAACACCGCCAAAGTTTCCAATATTTTTAACCATAAATTCCAAAATACTACTTGCTGGGGTTATGGGATACCCTGCGAAGTACTTACAGCCGGCTGCCAAAGCACCTAAAGCCAGCCCCTCATTGCCACTCATCAACATTCTTTTTTTACCATCCCTGTTAAAAGCAATATCCACTTTAAGAGGCTTTAAGGAATTGGAAGATAAAAAATTCCTGGTAATGTTATACCCTTCCCAAAAAGCTTTCTTATTTTTTTCAACTATCTCCATGGATTTCTTTGAAAATCTTTTCTCTATCTGATTAATAACAAACGAATAATCCATATTTTCAAACAGTGCTATGGAAGCTCCCAAGGCAACCATATTTTTGGATATTACACTTCCTGTTATATCTTTTGCTATTTTTGATAGAGGGATAGGTAATTTAACAGATGGTGTCTCATGTAAATCCAGGATATTTGATTGCTCATCAAAAATCACAAATGTATGAGGCTTTATTTGCTCCTTAGAAACTCTAATAGACTCATCATCAAAAGCTATCAAAACATCCACTTTTTTTAACCTTGAAAACACAGGTTTATCAGAGAATCTGACTTCAAAAGTAGTGTTTCCTCCTTTTATTCTCGAGGAATACTTCCTATAAGTAGATATTTCAAAACCATTTTTAAATACGTTAGATGCAAATATGTGTCCAGTTGAGTCTATACCCTCTCCTTGTTCTCCGGATATTTTCCAAACATAATCCATAGTGATCCTCCTTCTTATCCTTTCACAACTCCAATAGGTCTAAGCCTGGCAACTATAGAAGAAATTCCCACTTTATCTACTATATCAACGACAATTGATGCATCTTTATAAGCCTCTGGAGCTTCCTCAACTACCGTCGCTTTACTGGAAGCTCTGATAGAAATACCTTTATCTTTTAAGATTTTTATAAGATCAGTGTAATCTATTTCTTTTTTAATCTGATTTCTACTCTTTGTTCTGCCAGCTCCATGACAAGTATGGGAACAGGTTAAATCATAAGCTTTCTGTGTACCAACTAATACAAACGAGTATCTTCCCATATCACCTGGTATGAATACTGGTTGACCAATAGTTTTATATTTATCTGGTAAAGAATTATGAAAAGGTGGTAAAGCCCTAGTAGCCCCTTTCCTGTGCATAACCAGTTTAACTTTTTTACCATTTAAAACATAATTTTCTATTGTTGCCATGTTATGGCTAATATCGTATACCAGATCAACTGATACTGTTTTACCAAAAACTTCTGTAAAAGCCTTTCTTACTTTATGAGTTATTATCTGACGATTGAGATGAGCAAAATTAGCGGCAGTATTCATTGCAGTTATATATTTTTGTCCCTCTGGGCTCGAAGCTGGCACGCAAGCCAACTGTTTATCAGGTATTTTTATATTATACTTATCCATACTTTTGAGCATTAAATTTATATAGTCGGTTGCTATTTGATGTCCAAACCCTCTTGAACCACAATGAATCATCACAACTAATTGATCTTTATATAACCCCAAAACTTTGGATACTTTATCGTTGTAAATATTATCTACGACTTGTAGTTCAAGGAAATGATTACCAGAACCAAGAGTTCCAAGTTGGCATTTCCCTCTATCAATAGCTTCAGAACTAACATTAGATATATCAACGTTATCTTTTACTCCTCTATCTTCTACGAGCTCAATTTCATTTTCAGAAGCCATTCCATTTTCCACAGCCCAATTTAAACCTTTCTCTATAACCTTCTTAAACTCAGCTTTAGATAGTTTGATATCACTTTCAGAAGCAACACCAGAAGGAACATATTCAAACAATTTATCAAGTAACTTTTCCTTGAGATTATCAGTCAAATTCTTCAAAGAAATATTGGTTTTTAGAAGTCTAACTCCGCAGTTTATGTCGAATCCAATACCGCCTGGTGAAATTACTCCCCCCTCATCATAATCTGTGCAAGCGACTGAACCAATAGGAAAGCCATATCCCCAGTGAACATCAGGCATTATAAAAACATATACTACACCCTTCAAACTTGTAACATTTATCACCTGATTAAGAGATTGGTCAGATATTAAAAAATCAATAATTTTTTCGTTAGCAAAAACCAAAGCAGGAACATTAGAAATTCCTTCCTTATATACCTTATAAATGTATTCTCCTACCTTTTCAAGCTCTTGTATTTTCATAGAAGCTAGTACAATTGTTCTTTACCTGAGAACTTACCTCTGAATACAAAATAGCTGTAGTAAGTATATAATATTACAAATGGCAACCCCACAGCAAGTATAACAATCATAGCAGTTTGAGTCACAGGAGAGGAAGAGTTATTAAACAGCGTTATACCATTATCTGATAACCCTCTTATAACAAAAGGATATTGAATAAGACCTATTAAAATCCATGAGAGAAGTAAGATTAATGTGGATACCCAAAAATGAAAACTTTTCACAAAAAACATTGCTGCAGAAAGTAAAACTATTAAGGCTGAAACAATCCAATAAAAAATGGAAAGTCCTTCAAACATATGGTGCGTCCAAAACACAAAAATAACAAAAAGCATGAGAAATATAGAATTAGATATTTTCAAAACATTCTGTGCTCTTTCAATAACCTCACCCTCAACTTTTATGAGGATATAACCCATAGCATGTGTTATCAGAATAGTAAATCCCAATAAACCAACAAGCAAAGCATAGGGTCTAAGAAGAGTGAAAAAATCACCTGTATACCATAACTCTTCATTGAGAGGAATACCCATGACCACGTTTCCGAGAGCAACTCCAAAAAGCAAAGAAGGAACAAGATTTCCTACAAAATAAGCATTTTTCCAAAAATTTCTTCTAGTCTCATCTTTGATATACAATTCTATGGAAGCAATAGATAGCAAGAGGAACACAAGAACTATGAAAAGTGCCAAAAAGAATCCACCGAACAAAGTGGCATAAGACTGTGGAAAAGCTCCCCACATAACAACAGCAGCAGCTATTAACCAAACCCCTGCACCATCCCAAAAAGGAGCTACAGAATGTAAAATAGCTTTTCTTTCATGATCTTCCTTGGCTAAGAGAGGAAAAACTGAACCACTACCAAGTATAGGACCATATAGAAAAGTATAAACAAAAAAAGCAACACCCATTACTATATACAGTATATGTTGTGTTAAAAAACCATCCATAAAAATTACACCTCCTTTATAGGTTCAGAGGCTGGTACTTCCTCAGCTCCTTGATTAAAATTCTTTATAACTTTTGTTATGAGGTAATAAGCAACATAAGATAGGAACAAATAAAGGGAAAGTAAGACAATTATGGTTAACAATACTGTGAAAGCATTTAAGTTTGGAGTTAGAGAATCCTTAGTTTTCAAAACACCATAAATGATATAAGGTTGCCTACCTATCTCAGCAGTATACCAACCTGCAGTATTGGCAATAAGAGGTAAAGGCCAAGAATGTAAAACAGCTTTCAGAAATTTTATATTGTCAATTCTATTTTTATACAATAAAAATAATCCTATGATTCCAAGAATTGCAAAAAAAGTGCCCAAGAAAATCATTATCCTGAATGTGTAATAAGTTATAGCAACTGGAGGATGCTCTTTAACAACAGTACCATCTTCCATAGTTTTAACAAATTCCTTTATTCCCTTAATTTCTATATTTAAATCCAAGTGGGGAGGAAAGAATTCGGTTCCATAGAGTAAAGAATTCAAAAATGGAAGCTCTATATTTATAATGTTCCTTTGATTCTTTTCATCAATAATAGCAATTATGGACATTGGTATATTAGGTCCTCTTTGAGTATCCCACATAGCTTCAAAAGCAGCCACCTTAGCAGGCTGATATTTATAAGCAACCATAGCTTGCAAGTGACCTGTGAAAAACTGAGCAAATGATGAAAGTGCAAAAACAATGAAAGATATTCTGAACATTGTGTTTGCAAGTTCCATATTCTTTTTGTATATCATATAGTAGGCTGCCACAGCGGAAACAAGTAATGAAGCTGTTATCCAACAGGCTACTGTAGTATGAAGCATCCTTGCCATAGTTGATGGATTAAAAATAGCTTCAAACCAGTTGACTATTATAATTTTATCAATTTGCCCTGTGGCATTCCTTATAATTTCATGACCTGCAGGAGTTTGCATCCAACTATTTGTTGCAAGTATAAAGAACGCCGACAAATGGGTTCCTAAAAACACCATAAGAGCAGAAAACCAATACATAGATTTAGGTAATTTGTTTTGGCCAAATAAAAGAAGTCCAATGAATACTCCTTCTAGGAAGAAAGCAAATACACCTTCAGCTGTTATAGTTATACCAATCAAGTCAGCAGCAATTTTAGAAAACTTGGACCAGTACATGCCAAAGGCAAAGGACAGTGTAAATCCTGTCACTACCCCCACCACAAATATTACAGCTAAAATCTTAACCAACAGTTTAGATATTTCATTATATACCTCTTTACCTTTGAGTAAGTATAATGTTTGGAACAGTAATATCAAGAATGAAAGGCCTATAGTAATGGGTGGGAATATAAAGTGGAACGTGGTAGCCATTGCAAAATGTATTCTCGCTAATAACAGTTCCATATAAATCTCCCCCTTCCCTAATATAAAATTTCTATCTATTCAAAAACAAACCCTTTCATAATTAGCTGTATTTAGAAAATTATTTTTCATCTTGTAATCTATACAGATGAAATTTTTTGATTTTATACAATGTAAAAAATCCAATTGACTTTTACAAGAATTTATTATTTGGTGCGCTAATGAAAGAACGGTTTATTATCTTTAATTCAAGTAACTCAACAAGTTCTTCTTGAGTAATCTGGAATGGTAATACAACGCCAGGAGAATCCAAAATTTTTATGTTATATCTTAACGAAATCCATTTCAAATTTCTGGTGGTTCCAGGTAAAACAGAAACCTCGGTTTTTTTCTTATTAACCAAACAGTTTATAATACTCGATTTTCCAACATTTGGTAACCCTACAAATAGACAATTAAGGAATAATTCATTATTTGATAATCTTTCAAGATAGTTATATAACTCTTTACAATTTTTGTAAGATCCGTATAAAACTGTGAAATCTCTTTTAAGTATTTGTTTAAGATAATTCCTAAAAAGCCCATAATCAAAATCATTCACCAAGTCCATCTTGTTTACAAAAACTATCAACTTTCTGTCGTAATCTATTTTATTTAATAGTTCTGGTATATATTTAGAAGTCAGGTAAGGGCTGCGAGAATCAGAAACCCATATTAGGACATTCAATCTCTTACCTATAATACTAATGATATCCAAAGCTTTTTTGACATGTTTGGGATAAGAAAATTTATAAACCATTTTCCTTTATTATCTTTTGCATATCTTCAGGAATTGGTGATATTAACGATATGTTTCTATTATCATAATTGAATTGAATTTTATAAGCGTGAAGCATTTGTCTACTGATCATAAAATTCGTCTTAGATGGCCCATAAACATAATCCCCCAAAATAGGAAACCCAATCAATTTCAAATGTATTCTTATTTGGTGTTTTCTACCTGTAAAAGTTCTTATTTTAAATAGAGATAAGCCATTATTTTTTGAAATTAAAATAACAGTAGATATGGCTTTCTTATTACCTATTGGATAATCTATCTCTTTGAACTTAAATTTGGCTTCATTTATTGATATACAGTAATATGTCTTTTCAACAGTATTCCATTTTTCTTTCATTTTATAGAAGACCTCTGAATTTTTGGCAAATAAAACTATTCCCGTTGTGTCCTTGTCTATTCTGTGAATTGCTTTAATAGAGTTTCCAAATTTTTTTCTTAGAATATTTTCCAGACTATCTGGAGAATTATTGACGATAAACCCTGGTCCTTTTGAAACAGCAATAAAGTTTTCATCTTCATAAATTATATCATATTGTTTACATTTTTCTTTTGGAGGTGCAATTTCTACCAAGTCATTTGGTTTTAAATTGTAAGAAGCTATCCAAATTAACCGTTTATTAACAAATACCCTTTTTTGATCTATTATATCTTTAGCCTTGTTTTTTGATATTTTCAGATTTTGAGAGACTAAATCTATGAGTTTTGAATTGATATTTGCTACGAACTTCAAGTTTTAGTTATGGGGAAGGTGGGATTTGAACCCACACGGGAGTTGATTCCCATTGGCTCCTGAGGCCAACGCGTCTTCCTTTTCCGCCACTTCCCCAAAGGGGGTATGGATTGCTAAATTTTAGTCTTCTCTTCTTCTTGAGAAGCCGGTTCTCTGTGGTCTACCGCCAGCTCTGGAACCTCTTGGTCCTCTGGATGGGCCACTGTACTGTCTAAATCTGCTTCCTTCTCTGGGCTCTTTTTCTTCCCTTGGTTTAGCCATTTCGACTCTCATTTTTCTACCCTTGAGCTCTTTTCCATTCAACTCTTCCAAAGCTTTTTGGGCAGATTCAGAAGATTCGAACTCAACAAATCCAAACCCTTTGCTTTGAAGCAATCTGAGTTCTTTTATACTTCCATATCCTTGGAAGGTTTGTCTGAGTTCATCCTCTGTTAATTGATAGCTCAAGTTACCGACGAACAATTTGGTCACCTAATCCTCCTTAGCACTTATAGCGCAACAGGTATTCTTTTTAGGCCCCTGTTAGGCACTTTATTATCTTTCCATACCCCCCTTTTCTATTTTATCTATTTTAACCCATTTTACCTCCATTATTTTCCTTATTAATAAAAATATAATTAATCCCAGTAAAGCACCCCAAAAAGTTCTTAAAAAACTGTAAAAAATAGGAGTATGAATATGTAAAAAACTATTAACTATACCAGCCAAACTTACAAACGATAAGGGAATAAAATATTTTGAATAAGAAGAAGCCAATATCGAAGGATTACCAATAAGAAACTCTTTAAATCTTGGCCTAGCTATTAAAACCCTATCCAAAAAATTTCTGACTTTATCCTCAAATGGCAAAACAAGATCTGTATTACCACTTCTTAACAAGTAAAATCCAATCAATCCCAAAATTATAAGTACAACCGACAAATCTAAAATCCTCATCCTTCTATAGAAAAATAAAATAATCTGATTATAACTAAAAACAGCAAATATAGACATAACTATAGGCAATATAAGAAGTAATTTTATAAACCTCACTTTCTCAACACCCAAAATATAAACATTTTCAAAAAACAATGAATTCAAAATAATACCTATAGATAACGAATAAATCAAAACCTCCAAATATCTCATATAAACATTCTTCTGATACTCAAAAACTTTAAAAAATATGGTAACAAGAGCAAAAGAAACACCCACAATTAAAGCTAAATTAAAGATAACACCCAAATTAGCTAACTTACCAACTACAACAAATAAACTATTGACCAATCCTAAAAGAGCAAACCAAAAGCTATTAACAGGATAACCATTGTTAGATAAAATATCGTAATAATAGCTGTAAGAAATAAAAATTAAAATAGCAAATATAATAAGATTTATAAAGATAAGTATCTTCAACAATCCATCCATTACATCTTTATTACTATCACTCTTCAAAACATCACGATAGAAAAATCTATTTTTTATCTCCTTTATAACTTCAAGATTTTGAGATAATGAATACTTATCAAAAAATCTGAACATAACGGCATTACAATTCCTTTCATTCAAAGCCAAATCCACAGAACCCAAAACCTGACCTATAGGCTTATTTTTCAAGACTATAGTACTGAATATTTTTATTCCCCCATTTTTAGCCAAAACATTTGATCCCAATTGAATATTTCTTGAATCATAAAATTCGGGGAAAGCAAAAAGCAAACCATTATCATAAAGAAAATTTTGCACTTCGTTCAAATTTTGGGGATATCCAGCAACAAAAGGCCCCATGAAAAGAATAACATCCCCCTTCCTACAATAAACTTTCAAATAGTCAAGATCATATAGAAAAGAGCCAACCCTCCAAAATATTTTTTTCTTAATATCCAAATCCTCTAAGTAAAACGCCTGCAGATTAAAAAGATATTTATCACTGGCTTTAACAATTAGAACATTACCAAACCTACTATATTCTATTTTCAAAGCTTTTATAACCTTCTCTATTCTTTCCATTTTTTCTTGAATTGGACAATAAATAAAGCTATACTTGTAATCCCAATTCATATTACTCAAATTAATATACCAAAATTTAGGTTCAACTTTTATAGATTCGGAAGTGGCCAGATCAACAACCCCCTCATTTTTCAACTCATTAAGAGTTTTTAATCTTATAGAAACAGCATTGAAATATGGTAGTATCTCTCTTCTGAAATACTCATCTGGATAATAATTAAAAGAAGAAACAAAGTCAACAGCTTCAAAATAATCAACCACAAAATATTTTTCCTCCTGTTTATCAACAGAAAACACTCTTATCAAAAAATATAAAAAAGAAAAGATAATCAGTAAAACCCTTATTATCATTTTTGTCTTATAATCCTATACACCAAGTATATCATTGTTAAAAATGCAATTAAAGATAAAAAGGGAGATAACGTTCCAAATATAGGAATATCACTATCAGAAGGGGAAGAAATAATACCACCAGCTATTAAAAATACAAAAACTATTCCCAAAATAGTATCCCCTGCTATTAACCCTGAAGCCGTAAGAACCTTTCTTTCTTCACTATCCTTAAATTCGTTACTCTTTATCAAATTAGAAAACCATCCACCTAACAAAATAGGGATAGATAATCCCAAAGGTAGATAAACTCCCACTCCAAAAGCAAGAACCGAGAAACCAAGCAATCTGGCTATTAAACCCAACAGCATTCCAATAACTATTTCATTCCATTTAATATCCCCCTGAAATATACTTTGCGAAAGTGTAGCAATAAGATTAGCTTGTGGTGCAGGTAATGGATTAGCTGTTCCCACAAATCCATAAACATCATTCAAAACAAAAATTAGATAACTCAAAAAAAAGCTGGAAACCACAGCAGAAATTATACCAACTATTTGCTGATTATATGGAGTGGCTTTAACCAGAAAACCTGTTTTCAAATCCTGAGACATATCACCAGCAATTGCCAAAGAAATACAAGCTATAACAGAAAGAATAAGAACAGCAACTATTCCCTGTTCCCCAAACAACCCTATAAACTTTAGAGTCAAAGCCACAGCTATCAAAGTAGAAATTGTCATTGCACTAACAGGTTGATTGCTAGAACCAACCATACCAACTATATATGAGGAAACAGCAGTAAACAAAACAGCAAAAACAATGAGTACCAAAAATGATAGAGCTTTCCCAAGTAAACTCTCAACAGGATTAACAAAGAAAAAAATAACACAACCTATGAGTATAAGTATAAGAGCAACACTAAATGGAATGTCTTTCATATAATTTGGATTGTCATACCACAAATCTTTGTGAGGATCTTTTTTAAATTCTATTTTGAGATCATAACCCCTGATAATTTTTAGAATAACTGGTAGAAATTGAAAAAAAGAAAATATGGCACCTGTTATTATAACACCTATACCGATGTACCTTATATATCCTCTATAAATTTGATAAGGTGAGAGCTCCGGCTGAAAAATCCCTATCGTAGGTATAATAACCCACCAAGCCAGCAAAGCACCTGTTGCCATCATTATACCTATTCTAATACCAACAATCATACCAACCCCAAAAAGAGCAGGCAAAAGTTCCAATGACAAGGTGAACTTCTGTAAAGAAATAGGAATGTTTTTTGAAAGCATAGAAAATGAAAACATTTCATCAAAAATCTTGTAAACCTTATCACCAAGTTTTATTTTTATATTCTGTAGAATTTTAAGAACAGCTGCAATAATAAACCCCCAGAACAAAAATTTGGCATTTTCAGTGGCTTTCTGACCGGTTTTCAGAACCTCTGCACAGGCAGTCCCCTCAGGATATGGCAAAATATCATGTTCATCCACAATATGTGGTTTCCTAAAAATTATCATAAATACTACTCCCCATAAGCTACCAATAAAAGTCAATGTTAAAATTAACCAGTATGATGGAATAAAATTTATGACACCAGTTTTATGAAGTATAAAGAAAGAAGGAACAGTAAATATTACTCCTGCTGCTACAGCCTGAGCAACAGAAGCCATAGTTTGAACCATATTATTTTCCAGTATTGTTCCATTTTTCAATAACTTTGTTAAGACTAACATTGATATAACAGCAGCTGGTATAGCAGCAGCAACAGTCATACCAGCTTTTAAACCTAAATAAGCATTAGCGGAACTCAGAACAACACCCAAGATTATACCCAGTAGAACAGCTCTTAAAGTTAACTCTCTCATCCTACTTTATTTCAACAAACCTTGGATTAAAATAAAACAAAAGATACATGATAGTTTTTGTTATGTAGATAGCTGTGAAAAAGCTAACAACGTTTCCCCAAAGCAAAGCAAATCCAAAACCCTGAATAGTTGAGGTACCAAATATCATTAGTATCAGAGCAGCAATAATCGTAGTCAAATGACTATCGAGAATAGTATCAAATGATCTTGCAAAAGCAAGATCTAAAGAAGTATTTATAGGTTTTCCAGATTTTATCTCCTCTTTTAATCTTTCAAATATAAGTATATTAGCATCAACCGCCATACCAACAGATAGAATAATCCCAGCAATAGATCCCAGTGTCAGTACAGCATTACTAACAGAAACTATCCATAGAAACAGTAGTCCATAGAAAACCAGAGCAAATACAGCCACTATACCAGGAATACCATAAAAAACTATCATAAATATAGCAACCATAACCAAAGCAATAACACCAGCTTCTAAACTTTTTTTTAGGTGTTTCTCTCCCAAAGTTGGCCCTATCGTATAAGCTTCCAGAACCCTCGGTGGATAATCCAATTTCCCGGCATTGAGATATATTGCCAATTCTCGTGCTTCTTTTAAAGCTTGCTCCTTATCTTTAGTCCCAAGAGTTATTATTCCACTTCCACCAGTTATAACTGATTGAACAATAGGTGCAGAAATTTCATTGTTATCAAAGAATATATATATTGGTTTTTGAAGATAATCTCTTGTTATCTGTTCAAATATCTTTGCTCCTTCAGAGTCAAGAGTAAAAGCAACATGTGGGTAGTGGGTATTGGGATCATACTCAACAGTGGCCCTTATTATTCTGTCCCCCGTAAGAACAGTCTTCTTATTCATCAAACCAGTATTGGGATCGTACTCATCAACTTTGAATTCCAATTTTCCAACTTTTGTAACCCTTTGAATAGCTTCTGAAGTATCAGTTATTTCTGGTATTTCTACAATTACTCTATTATTACCGGCTTGTTGAATAATTACCTCGTAAGTGCCAGTTGGATTGAGCCTTTTTTCCAATATTCCTATTATCTGTCTCATTTCACTATCACTTAATACCATTTTAGATGGATCATACATTTCCAACATTATGTGTATTCCATACCTAAGATCAAGCCCAAGCTTTATAGGAACCCCAACATTCTTGTATAAAGGGTAAAATAAATGGAAAATAAAATATAACATTAAAGCAACTATACCACCTGTAAATATGTACGAAAATTTTCTATCCATTTGATTTAGAATTATACCTCAAAAAAGATGTTCCTTTTTAAAAAACATATTTATTCCTTCTTCAAGCTCACATATCCAAAAAAATAAAAATAAATTACAAATAAGAATAAAAATGAGACAAAGAGAACCGAAAAAACCTTTGTATGATCATTAGTATAGTAATATATCAATTCAGATAGGTTACCATACAATCTGAGTTTCAATATAACCCCTAAAATTATTATAGAAAAAGTAGGAATACCGTAGTAAAATAAAAGTAGCTTACGTTCAAATGAACTATGAAGTTTATCTGAAATTAAAGTATTAAGAAAGCTAAAAGTAAAATAAAATGGTGAAACAATCATTACAAGAAGAGGTAAAATAAAGAAAATAGCACACATAGGAACTGCAAGACCAAAAGGACCCAGAATAGCCCAACCAATCAATTTCTCATATTTGATTCTATTTAAGATTTCTTCACTTATTCTTCCATTTTTAACATACTTCCTAAAAAAATAGAAGAAAATTGGATGGACAATTAGTGAGAATAGAATAACAGTCATCCAAACAGCCAACCAGCCAACACCTATATCTTCAAAACTTATTGGTGTACAAAGAAAAAACACTAATCCTCACCCCCCCCTATAAAAATTATTACTAAATTTTTGTTAAAACGAACATTTCTTAACGATTCATAGTTCCAAAAAATGAATAGTAAATCCAAAATAGAAATAGAAGAAAAATGAGAACAAATGAGAAAAAAGCCAGATTTTCAGTGCTATAGTAAAATATTAAATCTGATACACTACCATATAGTGCAGTCTTAGAAGCAATACCCAAAGATAATATTAAAAAAGTAGGGATAGAATAATAAAACAACAATAACTTGCGTTCAAAAGGTTCATAAATTCCTTTAGAAAAAAGTATATTAATAAAACTAAACGTAAAGTAAATTGGGAACATAAACATTGCTAGAATTGGTAAAATTAAACCAAAGTTACAAAGAAAAATAGAAGATGGCGCAGCAAGAGGAATAGCTCCCAAAATTCCGATATAAAAAAAACTTTCGTACATCACTCTTTTGATAGTTGCATAAGCTAACTTACCTTTCCTATAACAAACTGTAAATAAACCATAGAAAAATGGGTAGATTAGCATACAAAAGAGAATAATTACTAACCAAACTATTCCCCAACCTCTAATACCCGCTTCATCAAAAGATATTGGAGTACACAAAAAAAACATTTCTATACTCCCTATAATCTAGATTGTCTATGCTAATTTATACTTTCTTCATAAAAGCCATAAATTCCCTCTTTAATTTTTACTTTTCATATTATCGATTATACTAGTCAGATTAATTATGTTTATCTGAATTAATTTTTTCTGGGTAGTCTAGATAGATTATAAAAAATTAGAAATCCCAGAAAGAATATGATAAAAATTAACAACATATAATAATTAGCATAGTAAAAAACTATATTGGAAAAACTATGATACAAGGCAAATTTTATCAAAATTCCAGAAACTATAATAGAGAAAGTTGGAACTCCATAATAATAAAGAAGAAGTTTTCTCTCCAATGGCTCTCGAAAATCCTTAGAAATTAAAACAGTTATAAAACTATAAGTAAAATAGAAGGGGAAAATAAACATCACAATAGCCGGAATAATAAAAAGAATAGCGAAATCTGGCAAAAAAAATATTATCGAACCCAAATAGCCCAAGATAAACCATTTTTCTAGTCTTATTCTACTATATAATTCTTTACTTATCTTGTCTTTAATATACAATCCACAGAGGTAGCGATAGAAAAAATAATGTACGATAATTCCAAAAGGAACCCCTGCCCAACCAACACCGACATCAAGAATTATTGTAGGGTTGCACAAAAAGAACAGTATCAATCACTCCCAAATCTGATAAATAATCTATCTTTTTTTATATTCTTAACAGATATTAATTTATAATCCTTTCTCTCTTCAATTTTGTAAGGTAAAATATTCATAACGATCAGATTTTCCTTTGTGCTAACTATTAAATCATGTTCTATAAGAGCGCTACTAGACCAAAAATAAGGTAGATCAAAATAATGAATATACAAATTTTTTTCTTTTAATTTTCCTTTTATATACATAAAGCAGTTATTGTGAAAATCATTATAATTTATATAGGCTCTAATTTCAGATGGATAATTATCTTTGGTCTCTAGGATCAAATTTTCAAAACCTCCATATTTAAATTGGATAACATTTTCTATATTGGAATTGAGTAAAGGAAAACTCAGAAATATTCCCTGTGGTTTTAAAGGTAATTTAAATAAAAACTTTTCTTTGTACTCTAGAAAAGAATATATTTCCACTTGATTTTCCCTGTTTTTGTTGAAGTATATATATGTTTTTACTCTGTTAAGTTCTATTGCATAAGGTGGCAAATCAGTATATAAGAGATCAACAAATAAGTAAAATATAATTAGAGATAGAATTGAAAAGATTATGGTATGGAAGAAGCTTTTAAGTTTAGCATTCACTTTGTTAGGGATAAGGCTGGCACCGACCTACTCTCCCACTGGGTCGCCCCGTTAGTACCATCGGCGCAGGTGGGCTTAACTTCCGGGTTCGGAATGGAGCCGGGTGTTTCCCCACCGCTATTGGCACCAGCCAATAATAAAATTTCTATTTTAATTTAAATATACCTTCTTCTATTTTTTATATTTTTATTGATCTTTATCAATTTTTATAATAGTTTTATATAATTCTATAACTGATAAAAATAATGATTTTTATCAATAAAAATATAAAAATATAAAAAAAGGTTTAATAAAATCCTTAACAAAATATATATCGTCGGTGCTTAGAGGTCAAAATTAAATCAAATGAGCTGTCAGACAAGGAGGTAAGAAAAAATGTTAAAAGTAGGTCAGAAATTCCCATATTGCAAAGTAAAAGTATATCACAATGGAGAAATAAAGGAGATTAATTTAGATGATTTAAAAGGCAAGTGGTTGGTATTGGTATCACACCCTGCAGCATTTACATCAGTTTGTCAAGACGAGCTTGTAGAACTCTCAAAAATCTATGAAGAGTTCAAAAATTTAGGAGCAGAAGTCATGTCTGTAAGCACAGATAGCGTATATACTCTGAAAGCCTGGAAAGAATCAACAGAATCAATGAAAAATATTCAGTTTCCAATGATATCAGACTCAACACATACATTAACATCTATGTTAGGAACATACGAAGAAAGCGTAGGATTAACAAGAAGAGGTACAGTCATTATTAATCCCGAAGGAACAGTTATGCATCTGTGTATAAATGATTTTCTTATAGGTAGAAACACAAAAGAAATATTGAGAACATTAAAAGCTTGCAAATTTGTCTTTGATAACCCTGGCAAATTCTGCCCACCAAACTGGGAAATGGAATTAGTAACAAAATAAAATCTCTCGAGAAACAAAATTAATCAAACCAAAAATTAAACCATTGTATATTTCTCAACATAATTAATAGTAAAAGCAATAAGCAGAGATAATAGAGAACAAAAGTTACAGTGAATTTTTTGGTTAAGAGTAAAAAGACATAAAAATTTGAAACACAAAATATATGAAAAAAGTAAAAGTATGAGTGAGTTGTAGGGAGGTGATGTTAGATGGGTTTCTTAACAGTAATAGCAATAATGATGGTAATTTCTGTAATTTTTGTTATTCTTTTCTTTACGGTAACATTATACAGAAAAGTTCCACCAAATAAAGCTTTGATAATAACTGGTATGGGTAGAAAAGTAGTGGTTGGAGGAGGAACAGTTGTCATTCCATTAGTTCAAGCAGCACAAGAATTATCACTAGAAGCAAGAATCATTGATATAAGAAGCCCACAAATATTAACCCTTGATAAAGTTCCATTAGCAGTTGAAGCAGTTGCTACAGTAAAGATAGATTCATCAAACACAGCGAATATACTAAGTGCTGCAGAAAGATTCTTAGGTAAAACAGATCAAGAAATAGACAAAAATATAAAGGAAATATTAGAAGGTCATACAAGAGAAGTAATTGCTAAAACAAAACTTCAACAGCTTCTACATGACAGAGATGCTTTTATACAAGAGGTTAACAAATCAGCTGCAAAAGATTTAGGAATACTTGGGTTAAGGATAGATGCTTTTACAGTAAAGGACGTACTTGATCCAACAGGATCAATAAAACTAGCATTAACTAGCTTAATAATAGATGTCACAACTGCAAAAATATTAACAGCAGATAAGATACCGGTAAGTGTTAGTGCAACAGCTGCTGTAAAATTCAATCTCAGTGACTTAGAAAAGGCTGGAGAGAGGTTCCTAAATCAAAAATCAGAGACAGTTATTGCAAGTATAAGAGAAATATTAGAAGGTAAAACCAGGGAGGTTATTGCTGCAGTTAATCTAGAAGAACTATTACATAAACGAGAAGAAATAGTTAAAAAAGTTGAAGAAGCTATAAAAGATGATTTTTCAAAAATGGGACTGATTCTTGACACTTTTGCTATTAAGGATATAGGTGACCCTGAAAAAGCCATAGAATTCAGAGTAGCTCCACAGATAAAAGAACAAGAAACACAAGCAAGGATGAAACAAGCAGAATTAGAAAAAACAGCCAAAAATTACGAATTAGAGCAATCTTTAGAAATAGCCAAAAGGCAAGCAGAAACAGAAAAAGATAAAAGAATATATACAGCTCAACAAGATGCTGAGGCCAAAGCAAGGGAAGCTGAGCAGATGGCAGCAGCCAGAAAAGCAGCAGCTGAAGCAGAAGCACAAGCTGCTGAAAAAGAAGCAGAAGCTGATCAAAGAAAGAGAATAGCACAAATAGAAGCCGATATAAGGGTTTCTGAAGAGAGAAAAATAGCAGAGGCCAAAAAAGCAGAAGCAGATATGGCATATTTCATAACAGAGAAAGAAAAACAAATAGAATTACAGAATTTGGAAGCTCAAAGGAAAGAAAAAGAGTTAGAAGCAACAGTAAAAAAACCAGCTGAAGCAGAAAGGTTCAAAATAGAACAATTAGCAGAAGCAGAAAAAATGAGACAAATAGCATTGGCACAAGCAGAAGCAGAGAAAATTAAGTTAAGTGGTCAAGCTGAAGCTGAATCAATAAAAGCAAAAGGTATAGCAGAAGCTGAAATAACAGAAGCTCAAGGTATAGCAATAGCAAAAGCAATGATGAAAAAAGCAGAAGCCTGGAGAATGTATAACAGTGCAGCTATAGCAGAAATAATGATTGAAAAATTACCAGATGTGGCTGAAAAAGTGGCTAATCCATTGAACAAAGTAGAAAAAGTGATAATGATAGGAGGATCAAATGGCGCAGGATTCTCCAATTTAACTAAAGATATAGCAGGTACAGTGGCAACAGTTCCAGAAGTATTAAAAAATATAACTGGTGTTGATTTACTAGAAATCATTAAAAACTTAGCAAGTCAATCACAAACACAACAATCAACTCAAACAACATCTCAGTTACCAAGTCAACAATTGGGACAACAAAGAACAACACAAATAAAATAGATAAATTTTAAAATCAAGGGGGATTTTAAAAATCCCCCTTCTCCAAATTCTCATGCAAACATATCTCGAGGCTCTAGAAATTCTACAAGAGTATATAGAAGAATATCAAAATCTTATAGTTAATTCCAAAATAAATAAATATAATTCTCCCCTTTTTCTTCAGTATAGAAGTGAAATTCAAGATGTAATAGATTTTTTTAATAAAAACAAAGAAGAAGTTCCCTTTAGCTTATATCAAGAATTCCAAAAAGTTATACAAAGTTTACATGAAAATGATCAAATTCTGTTGCAGATACTACCTGAGATAAAAAGGTTCATAAATTTGAACCATTATAGAGCCAAATATCCTAAAGACCATTGGTGGTGGTATAGCTGAACAAGTTAATTCTCTTCAACTCTCCAATAGGAAATCTAAAAGATATAACCCTAAATTTTTTAGAAAAAATTAAAGTGGTAGACCTTTTATTAGCAGAAAACCCACAGAAAACTATAAAAATACTTAACTATTACAATATAAAAAAAAAGATGATAACATATCATGAATCAGATTGGTACAGAAATAAAGAGAGAGTGTTATCACTTCTGGATCAATATGAAACAGTTGGATTCATAAGTTCAGCGGGTAGCCCAAATTTAGAAGATCCCCCAATTAACTTAGTAAAGTTTGCTATAGATAACAAGATAGAAATAGAAATAATACCAGGCCCAAGTGCTCTGTGCTCAGCTATATCGTTAAGTCCTATACCACACACTCCTTTCGTGTTTATAGGCTTCTTAGATAAAAAAAACAAGTTTATAAAATTTTTTCAAGAAACACCATCTTTTATAAGAAGCTTTATATTTTTTGAATCATGTCACAGAATAAGAAAAAGCATAAATCTGATAAAATCATTCTTCCCAAATAATTTTATACTCATATTACATGAATTAACCAAAATTAATCAAAAAGTTATTTTTTCAAAAATATCAGATATAGATGAAAAAAACCTAGCCGAGAAAGGAGAGTATACAGTTATATTATACATGAACACATGACAATTTAAAACATTAGATAAATAAAAAAGGAGGAAAAATGATAGTAATCTCAGGAAACTATCCAAGATCAGAAAACCTGATTCAAAAAACAAGAGATTTTGATAGAAATAGAATAGACTACACCCAATTACAAAATGAATTGGAAAAAGAGTTTCATGACTTTTTGCAATTTCAGAGAAGTATAAATCCCCCATTTTACTCAACAGGTTTATTTAATTACCAAGATCTTATAAGACCTTTCTCTACATTCATTCAAAACTCATATGCTAATACACTTATTAGATTTGAAGAAACAAACATATTTTGGAGAAAACTTGAAGTGGAATTAAATAAAACAAATTATGAGAACCTAGTAAATGAAAATTTCTCTAAATATTTAGTTGAGTACTTAAAAATCAACGTTATGAAAGATTTCAATTATCTTGTTTCTTTACCTTCTCCATTAACATTAACAAAGTATTCAAACTTATCAATTAAAGATTCCAATAACTTACTAATCGAGATCTCTATAAGAATACAAGAAGAGTGGCAAAAAATATCCAATAATAAACTAGCTTTTACTTTTATAGAATACACTGAAGTTAATGATACTCAAAATTTAATTGAATTTTTCAATAAAATTAACCAAATAAATTTAGATTCAAACATTAAAGTATTTCTTTTTTTAAAAAACAAAATAAAAAATATAGATACGATAAATAAAATCAAAGTAGACGGTATATCTATCAATTTCTATTCTAATCCCATAAGCAATATTAAGGATTTATCAATATTCAATAATTTTGAAAACGTATTTCTGGGAGTTATCAACACAAATACTACTTTATTAGAAGACTTAGAAAAAATTAGAAGTTTTATAGAATACTTTAAGAAATTCTATAAATACAATATATTTATAACTGATGATTTTTATGCAGAATTACTACCACGTGAGGTATTGGACCAAAAATTGGAAAACCTGACAAAAAATTTAATACCAACCTAATTTACTTTATTTTTATTATTTTTCTTACTGCCAAGTTAACACCAATCAAAACTAAAGCTATTCCCAATATTTGATACATAGCTAGTTTTTCTTTTAGAACAATTGAAGATAAAATGATCACCGTAGGCTGTTGTAGCATATTCAAAACAGAAACCTTTGTGGAACCAAGAATATTCAGAGCATACAAGAAAGATATATTTGCCAAAGTTCCAGCAATACCACCGTAAATCCCTATCATTATCCCCTGCTGATTAAAATCAAACAAAGGATTAAAAATAATAAAAAAAATTGTAATCAAAATTGAGTTTATCAGAAAAATGTAAGTAGAAACTACAATTGGAGTATATTTGTTGGTTAACTCATCAAGGGTAGTCCTGTAAAAACTAGAAGATAAGACACCACAAAATGTCAAAAAGACACCAAAAAAAAATTTCATATCGAAAACAAAATTTTTACTGTAAATATCAAGCAATAGAGTTATACCAATGAAAGCTGTGAAGAATCCACTCCAAAATATAAAGTCGGTTCTTTCTTTTCCTTTTATATGATTTATTATACTAACAAAAGCAGGTGTTGATGTGAAGATAGTAAGCATAACAACAGCAGGAATTAATTTCAATGAAATTATCATCATTGATGTAGTAAAAAGCAACAAAACAGAAACCTTTGAAATATTCAATATTTCACCCAAATTCAAAATTTTAAATTTATTTCCCAAGAGAGTTGTAATGGGAATAATTATCAGTCCACCAATAACATTCTTAAAGAGTATAATTGATAAGGGATTTATATTGGACGAGTTATATCCAAATTTTACTATTATTGGTTCTATGGAAGCAAGAAATATGGAAAGAATAACAAAAACTGAACCCACTTCATTCAACCCATTTTTTTATTTTATTTGATCTATATATTTCAAAGTTCAGCTGGTTTATAATACCTAATAAACACAATGTTACAACCATATTGGTTCCTCCATAACTTATAAGAGGCAATGGTAAACCTGTAATTGGTCCAGACATGGTATTCATTGCTATATTCACAAAAGTCTGGACAAAAATAATACCAAAAACATATGAAGAAATAATCTTATTCTGGATTAATTCGGAATTCTTGTAGACCCAAATGATTGATAAAATGAGTATTATGAAGAGAAAAATAATGAGAGTGGCACCTATTAAACCCACTTCCTCAGTTATCAATGAAAATATAAAGTCCGTATCTTTTTCAGGTAAGAACCCAAGTTTTGATAACATTCCATTTCCGATACCTTGGCCCCATAATCCACCATTTATTATACAGTTAACACTTTGGATAGTTTGCCACCCACTCCCCAAAGGATCTCTGTATGGATCCATAAAAGTTATCAACCTCTCTAACTGATAAGGTTTGATAACTATACTCCCGATAAAAACAGTAACCAATAAAATAACAGTAACCACAAATCCATTAATTCCTATTAAATAATTCATTATTAGATTCGTAAGAAATAGAAGCACTGAAAATCCCAAATCTGGCTGTAAAAATATAGGTAAAATTGTAATAGATGAAAAGATAAGAGAAAAAGCAAAGAATATAGTATTTTCTCTAATTTTTTGCATGGTCCACAAGAATAAAAACAGTAAAGACAATTTCGTTAATTCAGCAGGCTGAAAAGAAAAGTTACCTATGTAAATCCAGCTCTTAGAACCATTAACAGTGGTTCCTATAAACAGGTTAAGAATAAGAATTCCAATACTGATCAACCAGAAGAAAACTGAATAATCAACTATTTTTTCTATTTTTATAAACCTCAGAGAAATAAGCACAAAAGCAATTAATCCAACAAAAATAGAAAGTAAGTGTTTATAGAATTTGGTATCAAAATTATTTGCACTACCTACGAAGACAGCCCCAATAATTATCAATAATAGTATTGAAAGATTAAAGAAAATTATGTTCAGCACTTACATGTAAAGTCCACCACTTATGTTTATAACTTCTCCTGTTATATAAGATGAAAGTTCGGAGGCGATAAACAAGACCAAATTAGCAACTTCTTCAGGTTCCCCCGCTCTACCAATAGGAATACTGTTTATAATAGCTTCCTTTATTTTGGGAGCTAAATTTTTGGTCATATCAGTTTCAATGTAACCAGGACATATAACATTGGCTGTTATCTTTCTCTTAGCATATTCTTTAGCAATAGACTTAGTGAATCCTATTATTCCAGCTTTAGCTGCAGCGTAATTAGCCTGTCCAGCAGATCCCATCAAACCAACTATAGAAGAGATGTTAATTATTCTTCCCCACCTATTTTCAAGCATATCCTCAATAAAAACATGGCACACATTATAAACAGAGTATAGGTTAGATTTTATGATATTGTCCCATATTTCAGGAGTCATATTCCTCAGAAGCTTATCATTGGTAACACCTGCGTTATTCACAACTATATTTATCGATCCTATCTCCTTATTGACTATTTCTTTCATCTTTTTTACCTGTTCAATATCGGATACATCAGCTTGGATAGGGACAGCCTTAACCCCATATTGTCTATTTATTTCCTCAGCAAGCTGATAAGCTTCATTTTTACTTGCTTTGTAATTGATTACTATATTAGATCCTGCTTGTGCGAGCTTTAATGAAATAGCTCTGCCTATTCCTCTTGATCCACCAGTTATAAGAGTATTTTTACCTTCCAGAGTAATCATAATTCTGGATTTTTTTTAAGGTGGTCTACAGCCTGTTGAATGTTTTCAACTATTTTAAACACTTTAAACAATCCCGTTATTTCAAAAATTTGGTTTATATATGAGTTAGGTGAGACTATAATCATTTCTCCTTCCTTTTCTTTAACTTTTTTGAGCACTCCTATGAGTATCCCAAGTCCTGTGCTATCTATAAACTTAACTTTTTCCATTGATATAACTATTTTAGGTGTTTGGTCAACCACCTTAAGTATATCCTGCTTTATTTTTGATGAAGTATAAGTATCAACTTCTCCTTCTATTTCTATAACTGAGATATCATCTATTTTTTCTGTTTTCAGACCTATATTCATTTTCCATTTTTGGGGAAACTTTTATTCCGCCAATCCTTCCCCAGAAAGCGGAGATAAATTTTAATCTACTTTTGCTTCACTTTTCTTTTCAAATTTATCTGTAAACTTTCCCAAGAATTCATTGGTAAATTTGGATGCTTCCTTTCTTAATCTCTCGAATTCCTCTTTCAAGTTATTTATTTTTTGATTTAATTCTTCTATAGTTTGACTGCCTTTCTCGGACAGAATTCTCCTTGTCTCTTCCCCACTTTGAGGAGCATAAAGTATACCAATAACTGTTCCAACAGCGACACCTATAAGAAAAGCTCCAATAACATCCCCAACATTCTTCATCCTTCATACCTCCTTTTTAACATTCATAGATTTTTATTTTTTACCATTTTCCGTATAAACTCAATTATTCTATTAAAACCGTAATTTCCCAACTTTTCAATGGTCTCTATTGAATTTTTCCCTTTTCTGGTTATAAAATTAATATCTGAGGTAATTTCATAGACATTTCCTGTTATTTTTTTTATGTTATTGCTAACTTCTTGGAGATTATAAATAACGGGTTTTGTTGTTTCTATCATTTCCTGTATTTTTCTCAATGTCTGATTTAATTCATCAGTGGTAGTAAGAAGCCTGTCCAACTTAGTATTAACGGTATTAAGAAAATTATTAAACATAAAGAAAAGTATAAATGCTATAACCGTTATTCCCATTATTATTAAAATAGCCAGCATTATTTCGTTATTCATACTTCAAATATAAAATTCTATATAATTTTTTTAGAACCTTTTGATTTTTACCATTCATCCTCTTCATCCCTTTCCTTAAAGATTGAGTCGTATCTATCAATTTCTTCAAATTCGGAGATGTTCAAACCACAACTGGGGCATTCTTCAAGCATCTTCAGTCTCTCAATTTCTATAACTTCACCACAACTGGGACATATAATAAGATCATCCTCAGATATAAAAAAGTTGGAATCCTCCATTTCGGTATATTCATCCTCTAATTCTTCCAAATCATCAAGATCAGTAAGACTATCAATATTCAGTTCATCTTCATCATTAAATTCAATAACTTGTTCCTTATTTTCTATACTTTCAATTATATCGTGATCGTTACCATTATTTTCACTGGAATTTTTTTTGTTTTTCAATGTATTTTTATCATCATGCTTTTGTTTTTTTCTTGGCATAACATTCCCCCTTCTAAAGACCTTTTCTCATCATCAAAATTTTTTCCCTAATCTTGGAGTAATCATCATATAGATACGAAGCACATACTATATAATTGGCCCCCTTTCCTAAAACTATTTTATAATTTTCTGAATTAATTCCTCCATCGACAGATATAATGGGCTTACTTTTCCAATTTTCAGTTATTTTTTTTGCCTGTTCTATTTTTTTCAGTGTATTATTTATAAATTTCTGGCCAGCAAATCCTGGTTCAACACTCATTATTAAGATATTGTCCAAATATCCCTCCATATTCTCTATAAATGAAATAGAAGTGCAAGGATTAACAGCAACACCAACTTTTATCCTGGGATTACTTTTTCTCATAATTTCAATCACTCTAATAGGAAAATGAGTTGTTTCTATGTGGAAATTTATCATATCACAATAATTAGAAAACTCTACATATTTATCAGGATTTAATACCATTAAATGAACATCCAGAGGTAAAAAAGTTTTCTGCTTTATTTTTTTGACGAATTCCAATCCAAAGGTTATGTTAGGAACAAAATTACCATCCATAATGTCTAGATGTATCCAATCAACACCGTTTTCCTCTGATACCTTTAAAATTTCTTCTATATTGAGTATATTACCTCCTATTATTGATCCAGCAATAAACATAAACCTACTCCTTTCTGTTTTTTTATTTTTCTATACAGTTTTCAAATTACCTCTATTATGTAGGGAAAATGTGAAATACTGTAGAATTTTTTATTTTGAAGAAAAATCAAAGGAGGTCACCATGAATAAAAAATACATAGAGCTTTTAGAAATATTATGTTGTCCTCAATGTAAATCAGATTTGGAATTCATTGAAAAATATCTGTTTAACGAAAACACAGAAGATGAATTACTGAAAAAAATAAAAGGTAAAGAGATAAGCGGTTACAAATGTTCCAAATGCAAAATTTTATTTCCCATTATTGAAGAAATACCAGTGTTCCTAATTGATAAAACAATAAAATTAGAAAATGGATAATATCAAATACATAGGTATAACAGGTAACATAGGAAGTGGCAAAAGTACAGTAGGTAAATACTTAGCGAGTAAAGGTTATTTCGTTTTTGATTCAGACCTTTTCGTTTCACAAATATACTCATCAAAGAAGTTCCAAGAAACGAAAGAAAAAATCAAATCTTTATTTCCTGAATGTGTCAGAGGTAAAAACCTTATAAAAAAATGTATAAAAAATATCATTTTTGAAAACAAAGAAAAAAGAGAAAAAATTGAAGAAATAATCCATCCAATAGTAATAGAAGAGATAGTAAATTTAAAAAAAAAGTTGAAAAATAATGTCAAATATAAAAAAAAGTTCGCCTTTTTTATAGTACCTCTACTTTATGAAAAAAAATTGGAGTATCTTTTTGATGAGATATGGGTAGTTTTCACTCCAATCAGTGTTTCAATAAAGAGAGTAATCGAAAGAGATAAAACAGAAGAAAAAATAGTAAGGAAAATAATTGAAACACAAATGAATCCCTTAGAAAAAGTAAAAAGGGCAGATAAAGTAGTAATAAATGATAAGGATATCCAATCTTTATACAGTCAAATAGATAAACTTCTGTTATGAATATAATAAAAAGAATACAGTTTGATAGTAATGTATATGGCTCAATTTTTTTTCTGTTATCTATTATTCTTTTATCAATATTACTAACAGAACATTTAATCATTAAAATAATAGACATAATAATATTATCCATTACACTATTAATAAGGAAAGAATTATATTTTCATAGAAACATAAGTTACAGAGTTGATTTTTTTAGGCTAATATTTTTTTTCCATATCTTGCACCACGGTTTCGTATACACAATAATAATAACTAATATAAGCGTTATTAGCATTTTTATAATAAAGAATGTTTTCAATCTTGATCAAAACACATACCTAATAGGTAAAGGAAAATTTTCCTATTTAGAAGTTATACAAAAAGATATAGAAAAACAAAAAATGAACAACTATTTTATTGAATATACTTTGTTTTTTATTTCATTTTTCTTTTGTTATTTCATCTTTGAACAAATACCGTTTATTAGAGATAATGGTATAATTTTATTTACTCTATTATTTATGAGCTTATGGGTTATAGTAGAAAAATTCCTATTATCACTTTATGAAAAATTTAAAATACAAGGATTAAACTCATACGTGAAGAATTTTTTTTCGAGAGACGACAAAAAAGTTATCCCAATAACTCTGGAAATTACTCTACATTTTATATTTTTTATATGTCTTTTTTATACATTTATTAACTCAAACCTTCTACTTGGTCTACTTTTAACAATATTTCTTATCTCTTTTAGAGATAATACCTATATTTCTAATCAAGTATTGACATTCATAATATTAATAGTAGAACTGTTAGAAAAAAAAGACAGGTATACTTTTGACCATTCTTATAGAGTAGCTCTGATAAGTTATAACATTTCAAAACAATTAAATTTAGATATAAATGATGTTGACAGAATTTACAAAGCAGCCATAATACACGATGTTGGTAAAATAATAATTCCCGATGAAATATTACAAAAGAAAGGTAAACTAACTAAAGAAGAATTTGAAACAATAAAATTACATGTTAAAGAGCTTAAAAACATTCTTAACCCAATATATCAATTTATAAAAGAAATAGTTGATATAGCTGAGCTGCATCATGAAAGACTTGATGGTAATGGATATCCATATGGATACAAATCACCCAATATACCCCTTGAAAGTAGAATATTAGCAATAGCAGATACTTTTGACGCTCTTATAATTGATAGACCATATAGACCAGGCTTTTCATTTCAGAAAGCTTTATCAATACTAAAAGAAGATGCTCAAAAAAATAAACTTGATATGTTACTAGTTGACATATTCATTAAAACAATTCCCCAAACAGAAATAGTAGAAAGTGTTAAAAAAGTTAAAACAATGCTAAAAATATATCAGGGCAAAATAATAAATAACATGATAAGTAGCTTATCAGATTTCATCGATGAAATAATATAAAAGGAGGAAGAGATGTATAACTTTATTAAACTCCTTGAAATAATGAATGATAAGGATGTAAATGCAACAGATTTACATATAAAAGTCGGTTTAAAACCAGCCTACAGAATAAACAAACAACTGGTATTCTTTGGTAATGAAGTTGTTTCTTATGAAAACATGATACAAATTTTGAAAGAGAATTTTGATACAAGATATCTAAAAGAATTGGAAACCACAGGATCATTTGACTATGGCATAAGCGTAGGTAATATAAGATTCAGAATTAACGTATTTAAAACCCAAGGAACTATAGGTATATCGGCGAGAAAAATTTTAGAGCCACCAGAAAATTTTGAATCCCTTAATCTTCCATCAGAACTTATAATAAGGATAATTGAAAAACAAAAGGGCTTAATATTAATATCCGGAACAGCAGGCAGTGGAAAGACAACAACAGCATCAGCAATCATACAATATATTAACTCAAATTACTCAAAGAGAATAGTTACAATAGAAGATCCTATAGAATACGTATTCACAGATAAAAAATGTTTTATTACTCAGCGAGAAATAGGAATAGATACAATATCTTTTGAAAGAGGTTTAAGAGATGCACTAAGACAAGATCCAGACATAATATTTTTAGGAGAATTGAGGGACTATCAGAGCGCCTGGATAGCAATAAATGCTGCAGAAACAGGACATATGGTAATAACCACCCTGCATTCAGATTCTACGATTAAGACTATTTACAGAATAATGGACATGTTCAAAGAAGAACAAAGGGAGATAGTAAGAGAAGCCCTCATGAACTCACTTAATGCAATAATATGTCAAAAATTAGTTAACAGTGTCAAGACATCTAAGTTGATGCCAGTAGTTGAGATAATGGTATCAACTCCAACCATAAAGGGCCTTATAAGAGATAATGAAATACATAAAATATACGATTACATATTAAATGGTGAGTACGATGGTATGATAACCTTTGGCAAAAGCTTAAGAAAATTGGTTGAGGAAGGTCATCTAAGCAAAAAATTAGCAATAACTCTCACTGAACATCCTGAAGAACTGCACCATGTTGAAGAAAACAGAGGATCAATATGGTGAATCTATAAAGAAACTTTGGTATTTTTCTATTTGTTTCTCATAAAAGATACTAAATTCATATAGGTAAGTAAAAAATTGTCTTGTATTAAACATTTTCCAAAATCCAAATACAAAAGATAGAAACTGCAAAGTATTCTTCTTACTGGTATTAAAAACTGACCTATCAAAGTCTATTATCTTTATACTCTCTTTTGCAAATATTACGTGTTTGAAAGGTCTATTCCATTCATCCTTATAAATTTTTTCCAAATCCATCACAAAACATATTTTGAAAATTATTTTGAAAATACTCAAAATTAAATCTTCAGAAATCTTTCTTTTTCTGTATAGCTTAATTATAGTTAATAGATTAACACCTTCAATTTTTTCCATTTTGATCGTTAAAAAGTTGTGGTCAGATCCAAGAAGTTTAGGAATAAAATGATAGTTTTGTAATTTTCTGAGGGCCATCTCTTCCTTTAGAAAGTTAGAATAGAATTCTTTTTTTATTTTCTTTTCTGCATATGAAGTTGAAATTATAACTATACTGTGTTTACCTTCGAATTTATTTTTTGAGTTTGACACTGGCCTTTATGGTGGATTTTATTGTATAGTTGAGATTTCCCAGTTGGTTTTTGGGTAAATTGGAGTTTAATTCGAATTTTATGAATCTCTGACCAATTTCAACAAATCCATTAGATAATTCTAGGTTATTATAATTTTCCGTAACGTAAAATTTATCAGATTTCTTGGAAAAGTTGAATTCACTTTTATCTGTGATAAGTTTAAAACCTCTTCTTAAGTTGTAAATAATAATTAGTGGTTTCACGAAATTCCATGGGTTATTGTCTTCACCATTCTTATCTACCAATTTATTTGATTCTATAACATAAATGAAAATTTTTTCATAGATATCATACTTGTCAATTAATTGTATTTTATCTTCCTTATAAATTTTAATTTCAACATCGTATAATTTAAGATAAATTTTTACTTCTGAGGGGCTCGAGTAGAATTTAGAGTAAACTTTCGCATTTAAGAGTATTATACTTGTTAGTTTTTTCTCTGGTATCTGGATAACATGTTTGGAATTAAGGTTTCCTTCAAATCCAAACGTAAAGCTCAATAAAAATAAGAAAAACAGGATATA
This sequence comes from Candidatus Calescibacterium sp., assembly GCA_025057615.1. Classification (GTDB taxonomy): domain Bacteria; phylum DRYD01; class DRYD01; order DRYD01; family DRYD01; genus DRYD01. The sequence continues at coordinate 158,475 of JANXBF010000001.1, forward strand.
TAGACGTAGGTGTTCCATATTAATTAGAATTCTACTTCTAATTTTTTGTAACCTTTAAAGGTTAGGATAATTAAGACATAAAAATATATTTTTATGAGGTATTGTTTTGCAGTGGGAACACGCCCAGAATTAATAAAGACAGCCCCTGTAATTAGAGAGTTCAAAAAAAACAATCAAGAAGTAATTGTTTTATCAACTTCTCAGCACAAAGAACTTTTAAATATGGCAAATAAAGTCTTCAATATTAGTTTTGATTATGATCTAGACATAATGAAACCAAATCAGGATTTGTTTGATATATCAGTAAACGTTCTATCTAAGATAAAGAATTTTTTTGAAAAAATGGCACCCGATTATGTCTTTGTTCAGGGAGATACAACCACTGCTTTTATCATTGCTCTATCATCTTTCTATTATCAGAACATAAAGGTGTGCCATATAGAAGCCGGGTTGAGATCATTTGACAAATTTCAACCCTTTCCAGAGGAAATAAACAGAAAGCTTATAAGCGTGGTTGCTGATTATCATTTTTGCCCAACAATTTTGTCATCTCAAAACTTGAGAAAAGAAAATATAAAAGATAATGTATTTATTACTGGTAACACTGTAGTTGATGCACTTTTTTCCATTGATCCATTAATAAATACAATTGATATAGAAAAAATGTACAATATAAATAAAAATGGTTATATATTAGTTGAGGTTCACAGGAGAGAATCATTTGGGAAAAAAATGGTAGAAATAATGGAGTCAATTAATGAAATTCAGAGGATAACTCAGTTTCCTGTGTTGTTTCCTGTACACTATAACCCAAACGTAAGAAAACCAGCATTTGAAATTCTATCTCACAACAAAAATATAAAACTAATAGAACCGGTTGATTATTTGACTATGTTAAGCTTAATTAAAAATGCAAAGATAATAATTACCGATTCTGGAGGTATACAAGAAGAAGCACCAACGTATAAAACTCCCGTAATAGTTGTCAGAAATAAAACAGAACGACCTGAAGGAATCAAACACAAATTCATTATAATAGCAGGTACAAGTAAAAAACAAATAATAGAAAAAACAATTAAGTATTTCAATCATAAGGATAAACTCATAAAACTGGATGTACCAAATCCATATGGTGATGGACTTGCTTCTGAAAGAATATTAAATGTAATTTTAAAAAACAAATATATTCCATTTCAAGGTCAAAGACATGCTAAAGTACACCAACGGGATAATAATTGAAAAATCTGATTTACTAAGAGGTAGAAAACTATTATTGTTTTGTAAAAACATAGGGCTTTGTTGGTTTTTCTATCCTTACAAAATTAAGAATCTCAACCTTGATACCCTAAACTTAATATCTTTTCAAATAAAAAAAAATAAAGATTATATGTTCATATCACAATACCGGGTAATCAATTATTATGAAAAAATTAGAAGATCTTTCAATAAGAAAATAATAGTTCAAACAGTTTTTGAAATAATAAAAAAAACTGTCCCAGAAAACCAAAAAGAAAATAAATTATATAACATAATTATTTCATTTATTGACTATTTAGAAAAAACAGATAATAATGAATCAATTTTTAAGAATTTCAATAAATTGTTGGTATTACTTATAGAGGAAATCGGCTATACTATTCGGCCAACCGAAAACATAATGGAATCCATTTGCAAGATAGAAAAACTAATAGGTATAGAGATACACTCTAAATCTCTGTTATCCGAAATTTTAACTAATGAAAAAGTACAGGCTAGATGAACTACTTGTTTTAAAAAATTTAGTTGATTCAAGAATAAAAGCACGAGAATTTATATTAGATGGTAAAGTTTATGTTGATGGTCAGGTCTTCTATAAACCATCCAAAAAATTTAGGGAAGACATTAAAATAGAAATCAATAAACCCATTAACTTTGTCTCAAGAGGTGGATACAAACTTAACAAAGCAATAAATGAATTTAAATTAGATGTCAAAAATAAAGTATGCATAGATATTGGTGCTTCTACAGGAGGATTCACTGATTGTTTACTAAAAAATGGAGCCAAATTAGTTATAGCGGTTGATAATGGCAAGAACCAATTACACCAATCTCTCATAAAAAATCCTCAAATAATTAATATAGAAGAATTCAATGCTCGCAACATAGAAGATTTATTTAAATATCCTGAAAAACACAAGGTACCAAAAGAATTAATTAATGATGCAGAAATAATAACAATAGATGTATCCTTTATATCTGTTACATTAATAACCCAATCAATAAGTTATATAGAAAGTAAAAAAAAGTTAAATATTATTATTTTAATAAAACCAAACTTTGAGTTAACTAAGGAGGAAATCAAATATCTTAAAAAAGGGGTTCTTAAGGATAGAAAAATAATATTGATAGTTTTACTCAGAACTTTGAGAAAAATAAGAAATCAGGGATTTAAATTCATTAATGTAATAGAATCACCAATAAAAGGGGATAAAGGTAACACTGAATTTTTAGCGTATTTTATAAAAGATGAAAATACTCGTGCTAATGGGCGGGCTTTCATCTGAAAAAGAAATATCAATAAGATCAGGTGAAAACGTATACAATAAACTAAAAGTACTTTATCCGCAAACTCAAAAGTATGTATTGAATGATTTGAAACATTTCTATAGGCATATTCTTGAAAACCATTATGATTTTGTATTTATTGTTTTACATGGTAAATATGGTGAAGATGGGAAAATACAATCATTTTTAGAATCAATAGAAATTCCTTTTTCGTTTTCTAATTCTGAAACCAGTATGGTTGGTATGAATAAAATGTTGACAAATCTTCTAATAAAAGAGTTTATTAGAAACTATAACATTACCAATCTCTATTTGCCACAAACCGTCTATATAAACAATATAGAGTATGAAAAATACGGAATTGATATAGTGATTTCGAAATTGAAGAGGAATTTTATTCTTCCACCTTTTATAGTTAAACCCAACTGTTCTGGAAGCAGTGTTGCTTTATCATTAGTCGAGGAATTTCAAAAACTGGAAGAAGCTATAGAACTCTCATTCAAAGAAGATAGTAAAACAGTAATAATACAAGAATACATTGATGGTAGAGAAATAACAGTAGGTGTATTACAAAAAGGTAAAGAAATATTACCACTTGAGCCATGTGAACTTGAACTTCAAAATAGCAAACTGTTTGATTATGAAAATAAATACATAAGAAAAATAAACCATATAATCCCACCAGAATTACCTGAGGAAATTATGCTATACTTAAAAAATATCTCCTCACAAATATTTGAATTCATGGGATTTAAAGATGCTGTCAGGATAGACTATAGAATAAGATTAAACGCTAATACTTATGAAATATATTTTCTTGAGGTTAACACCATTCCTGGCTTTACAGAAGTTTCTTTATTACCACAAGAAGCAGAAAAAACTGGAATAAATTTTGAAACTTTACTCAAAATAATCATAGAAAACAATTTAAATAACAATCAGATGCTATCAAATATTTAAAATTACTATTAGATAACTTATTTGTTTTGCAAAATGGGGATAAAAAAAATATTAATAGTATCAACAAAGGAACCATTTATAAATGGAGGAGACAGTGTTCTAATTAATTCACTTGCTCAAGAGTTATCAAAAAATTTTGAAGTAGAAAAAATCCTTATTCCCTTTTCAACAAATTCAGACCTAATAGAAGAACAAATAGATGGTATAAGGAAGCTGAAGTTCAACTATGGTGATCTAGTGATAACCAGTAAGCCACTTAGCTACGCTATAAAACATCCTAATAAAATTGTTTGGTTCATGCACCATTTGAGGCATTTTTATGAACTCTGGGATACTGAGTTCAACCCATTAAAAAAAGAAAAGGATAAGTTCTCAGAATTGAGAAAAAAAATTATCGAATACGATAATAAATTTTTAAGAGAATGTAGAAAAATATTTGCTATATCTGAAAATGTAAGAAAAAGATTAAAAGAGTATAACAATCTCAGTTCTGAAACAATATACCCACCAATTTCAAATCCAGAAAAATTTAAATGTCATCAATATAAAGACTATTTTTTTTATCCAAGCAGGATAACTTCTAACAAAAGGCAACACCTTGTAATTGAAGCTCTAAAATATACCAAAGGGAAATACAAGTTAATCTTGGCTGGACAAGTAGATGATAAATACTTCAACAAAAAGATTAGACCATTATTGGATAATCCCAATATAAAAGAAAGAATAGAAATATTGGGGTATATAGATGAAGAAAAGAAAATAGATCTGTATTCAGACTGTTTAGGAGTTATATTTACACCATTTGATGAAGACTATGGTTATATAACTATTGAGTCTTTTTATTCCTCAAAGATGGTGATAA
>JANXBF010000020.1 GCA_025057615.1 Candidatus Calescibacterium sp.
AATATTTTTGACAGTTTTTATCAAAATTTTTAGAGGAGTTTTTGTAATTTAGGCTAATAATTAGAAGTACTTAAAAAAATTCTTTTTGATAAATTTGTCTAATTTTTTATGCAAAAATGATTTGATTCTTTATATTGGATGCAAATAAAATTAGTAATGTATAAAAATAAGGGATCCTATATTTATTTATCTGTGTTTTTATAAATAAAAAAGAGGAAGTATATGGTTTGTCTTTTTTTATAGGAATTTTATTTTTTGCTATTTTCTTGTTAAACTTCTTAGTATTTTATGATATTTTTCTAGATCTTTAATATTTTCTTTGATTGATTCTAGTACACCATTTTGATATCCTTCTTTTGTTCCTCTGTACAAACCATATACTGCTCCTCCTGTGGTGCTTGTGGGAATTGCTAGAGCTGCTGCTATTGTAATTATTGATAATATTAATGCTTTTTTAACAGGTTGTCCTTTTGTTTCTTGTATAGTTTCTTTTATAACCTTTAAAAGGAGATCGGGTAGGTTAATAGCTGTAATGGCGGTTGCTCCGATGGAGTCCATTGCCATTCCTATGACTCCCCCTATTAGACCTTTTATTGATTCAATAATTTTAATGTCAAAAGGTTTTTCGGATTCTCCTAATTTTTCTTCACTGATTTCATTTATTTTTTTTAATATTTTATTAGGTATTATACTTTCACGAAAATTTTTAATATTTTCTATTTCTTCATTTATAACTTGCTTTATGGTTTTGTCATGATTTAGTATTTTATCAAATCCATTGTAGATACCGTATCCTAACGATCCGATCATGACTAAAACTGGTGTTAAGACAGTGACAAATGGTAAAAGTCCTATAGAGCTTTGAGATTTGGTCCTATGATATCTGTATTGATAATTGATTTTGCAGTTTAATATACTGTTTTAGGTAGATGATATAAGGTAGATATTGTATTTACTGTAGTTATTGTTTATTGTTAGATTTGGATTTCTTATCGTTATATCCATGAATATCTACCTCTATATGATATATTTAGTCATACATTTGTGTTCTACAATTTAAAATATTTACTAAAAAAATATTAGGAAAAATTTTTGTATTTGTAAAAAAAAGTTAAAAATAGTCCTAATTTTTTCTTTATGTTAATTTAGAATTTGATATGATTTCAAAGTATTCAAAGAGGTGGAATTTAAATTTATGAAAAACTATATTTTAGTGTTTTTTAGGGAGGTGAGTATGATGCAAAAAAACCAAAAAGTTTTAATATATAGGCCTGAAATTGAGGAAATAAATGATTCTAAAACGTGGCCTACATGGTCAAAAGATATATCAACCTTTGATTGGTATTATGATGAAAAAGAAAAATTTTATGTTGTCGAAGGTGAAGTGGAAGTCACATTGGATGATGGAACTAAAGTTGAAATAAGAAGTGGAGACATGGTTGTATTTGAGAAAGGTGTCAAATGTACATGGAACATCAAAAAACCAATATATAAACATTATACTTTCTTAACGTAATAAAATTATTTACGTGTTTTTCCATTCTATAATATGTATTGTAGTTTTTAGGCTTTGGAATTATAAATAGAAAATTAAAGATGTTTTAATAGGAAATTGTATACTATAAATAGAGTGGAGAAAGCAGTTACTAATGGTAATATTGTTGCAATTATTGTCCATTTCAAGCTTTGGGTTTCTTTATATATTGTTAAAATTGTTGTAGTGCATGGGTTATGAAGAATTGAGAACAACATAACACATATTCCTGTTTTCCAATCCCAGTTACCATACACTGTAAGTATTTGATATATACTTTGGAGTTGTTCTATTTCGACAAAATTTTTGGAGTTTGTATAGAGCATCAATAGTGCTGGTATTACTACTTCATTTGCTGGCAAAGCTATGATATAAGAAAGTATTATCGTTCCATCTAGTCCAAATAGTTTTCCAAAAGGATCTAAAATATTTGTTATTGTTTTGGATAGATTCAAATGGTTAATTATCCATACGAATATACCTGCAGGAATAGCCATATACACTGCTCTGGCTAATACAAATACTGTTCTATCTATTATTGATGTATATATTATTCTCAGAAGATTAGGTTTTCTAAAAGGTGGTATTTCTAGGATATAGAAACTTCCTAGGGATTTCAAAAATTTTGATAATCCCAATGATATTATTAATGTGAATACTAATCCTATGAATACGGATAGCACGAGTGCAGTTGAAGCTATGATAGATCCCACTAATGGATTTGAATTGCTTGCAACTAAAGGAGCTAAAAATACCGTTGATATCATTATTAGTAATGGCCACCTACCATTACACGGCATAAAGTTATTTGTCAGAATTGCAATTAATCTTTCTTTTGGGGATTTGATTATCCTTGTTGATACTACTCCAGCAGCATTACATCCAAATCCCACCATCATTGTCAGCGATTGATTTCCATGTGCTCCTACACTCTTAAAAATCTTGTCCATGTTCAGTGCTATTCTTGGAAGTAATCCCAGATCTTCAAGGAATGTAAAAAGGGGAAAAAATATGGTCATCGGTGGTAACATAACCGCAACAACTATCGCAACAGACTTATATACCCCATCTATTAGAAAACTTGTTAGCAATTCTGGAATTTTCAGAAAATCAAAAAATTTTCTCAATCCCGATTCTATATATTCGAAAAACGATCCTAAGAGTGAGGATATGTACCCTGCTCCTGATAATGTTATCCACAAAACAGTACTTAGCATTATGGTTAAAACAAGTATTCCTCCAATTCTAGATGTTAAGAACAGGTCTACATATTTCTCTATTTTTCCAAGTAAATCATTGGTTTCTTTATATTGTATTACATCTGCAAGAATGGTTGATATCTGTTGATGCATATCTTCTATTATTTTATCTCTAAAGGTATTATTGTATTTAACTCTATAGTTTTCGGCTTTTTTAATTATATCCTCAAAATTTTTCCCCATATTTTTATATGATAAGTAAATCAGGTGATTTTGTTTTTATGTTTTGGGAACTACTTATTTTTATAGCTTTTTTTCTTATCATTTCTATTATGAATTTATCACCTTCTAATATTCTTAGGATTATCCACTTGATAGCTGGATGATTTTGTAACTCAGGGTAATATTCTAGGATTTCTTGTTTAAGTTCTTCTATTATTTGTTCCAATTCAGGTGGTTGAGTATATTTTGCAGGTGTTATTGTTATTTTTCCTTGAATAATTTCCAAAGCTTTATATATTAGCAAGTTTGTGTTGTATCCTGTTGAGGCTATAATTGGTATTATTGGTACTTTGAGTTTAGATTCCAATTTTTCTATATCTATTATTATTCCTTTTCTTTTTGCTTCATCAATTAAATTGAGTGCAAGTATTACTTTGGAAGTTATATCAAATGTTTGGAATACAAGAATTAGATTTTTCTCTAAATTGGTTGCATCCAATACTATTAGTGCTATATCATATGAGCCCAAAAAAAGGAAGTTTCTGGTAACCTCCTCTTCTGGTGTAAAAGAAAAAATGGAGTATACACCTGGTAGATCTATTATTTTGAAGACGTATTTATTATCGGGAGTTTTGAATTCAAAAAATCCCTCAATTTTGGAGACTGTTTTGCCTGGCCAATTTCCGACTCTGACATTCATTCCTGTTAGATAATTAAAAAGGGTTGATTTACCAACATTAGGGTTACCAACCAATGCTATGGTATAATCTATTTTTGTATAATTTTTAATGTTTTTTAATATTTGGCAATTTTCGCATTCTTTTTTCATGTTTATTTGGGCTTTTAGTTTAGTTTCTGGACATATATTTTTTGTGCTTGCTCTTTTCGTAAAGCTATAGCGGTGTTCTTGATTTTATATACTCTTGGATCATCTCCTAACATATTATTGTATAATGGTTCTACTAATGAATTTCTAACAAACCCTAATTCAAGCAACCTTCTTTTTTCTTCACCCCTTATGTAAAATGATAAACCCAATATTTTAGCTTTCTGATTAATTTTGAGTTTATCCAGTGTTGAGATTAGATCAAAATTTTCTTCGATTTCATTGAAGAGTATTTCTATTTCTTCATTTTTATTTTCTTCTTCTACAATGAATATATTTCCTGCTAGAATGAAATCTATCTCTATTAGCTGCCCTCTGTTTGTTATTATTTTTATTGAATTTGTATTTATTTCTTTTATTTTGATATAATCAAATGGTGCTATATCCAATTGTACTATTTTACTGTATATCTCTCTGGGTTCATCTTCTATATGAATAATTTTAAATATTTTGTTTGTGTTGTCTAGATTTTGTGTTAATTTGAGGATAGAAAATGAATGTACTCCTTGTCCTTTTATTACGTCTCCATGAGGATCTATACATTGATATGTATTTGCCAGTTCAATATTGAGTTTATTACTATGTTCTTCTTTTTCTGCTATTGAGTGTATTTCTTCTATTTTTACTGATGTACTCTCAAAGAGGTATTTTTCAATTTTTCTATGTTTTTCTATTATTTCTTGTGCTTCTTTTACACCATCATTTGTTAGTTTGATATTTTCTTTATCATATTTTATTTTTCTTTCTTTGAGTAATATGTTGATAATTTTCATTAGTTTTTCTGGTTTTAATTTTGAAAATAGTTGAATTTTTTCAAAATTAGTTTCCTGGTTTTTTTCAGCTTGATTGTATAAAAATTTCAATATATCTTCTTTCTTTTCTTTTATTAATCTGTTTTTCCTATTTTTTATTAACTTGGCGGATATTTTAAATAAAATTATGACTAGAATGAATAAAAGGATAATGAATATTAATCTTATATCATTGTACATATATTTTTTTTGTATCAAATATATATATTTCTCTAAAACTTTGTCCTTTATATTTTTTTAACAAAAAAATGAATCTATCAATTGATTTTAGATATTCTGATATTTCTTTTTCTGTTTGAATGTTATCTTTTAGGATTACTTTCGGATATATATAAGCCTTGTAAATTGTTTTTTTAGTATATATTTCCATTTCTATTGATAGGTTTTTTATTTTATAATTAATTATTTTGTAATTCTGGGGTATGTATGTATTATAGAGTTTATCGTGAGATAGATACAAGCGTTTTGATGTCAATTTCTGTAAATTGTTCGAAACCATTTTATCTTCTTTCTTAGTTTTTGATGACATTGACAGAATAAAAAGTATGAAAATAAAAGTTAAAAAAATGAGAAAAAGGTAAGTAAGAAATTTTTTGAAAGTTTTTTTAGTTATAATCATTTCGTTTTGCTTTTGAAAACTTCTCTTGGGTTTACTGCTACTAGATAAGCATTCATTTGTTTTAGTAAATCCAAAACTACTCCAACTATTATCAGCATTGAGCTTCCACTTATATACATACCCACCAGTCCACCTAAGGATAGCTCCTGTATACCTGTTATTCTCGATACAATAAAATTAACGATGTACATTAAATATGGAGGCAATATTGTTATGAGCGATAGTGCTAGACCACCTATGAAAGCCAATTTATACAGAGTATTTTCTAAGAAATTTTTTGTTGATTGCCCAGGTTTTATTCCTCTTATTACTGCTCCTGATTTATTTAAATATTCTGTTAAATCATCAACGTTAATAACTATAAATGTATAAAAATATGAGAAAGCTATTATTAGTGTTGCATATATTATTGAGTGCCATAAATTCCAGCCAAAAGTTATAAAGAAAGTTTTTAGTATTTCCATATTCCATTCATTTGGGATCACCAAATTTGGTGGAACAATGGTTTGATAAATGAATTTTAGAACTGGATTGGTTGAGAACGTTTCCTGATTAATTCCAACAGCTTGTAAAATTGTTATTGGAAAATACAGTAGAGCTACTGCAAATATTATTGGTAAAACTCCTGCTGCTATTAATGGTAAAGGTAAAAAGGTACTTTTTTGTTGGACCACTTTGTTACCTGCTACAACTCTTTGAGTCAACATTATTGGTATCTTCCTAATTGATAATGATAGAAATGATACTACTGCTATGAAAAACACAAAAAATAAGATTTGAATACCTATGATTATTCCGCTGTTTATGGGACTTCCTCCCAAATTGAAGGTTTCTATTATGTAAGAAGGTAATCTGAAAAGTATTGAAATAAAAATGATTATTGAGCTGCCATTTCCTATTCCTTTCTCGTTTATTTGGTCTGCTAACCACATTATGAAGACACTACCTGCTATTAAAGATATTACCACAACCATAAAGCCGAGAAACGAGTTATCTGTAAATATTGCCGGGTTGGCTTTTTTTAGTGCTGAAACTGCAAAAAAGGATTGTAATGTTGCTATTACTATTGCCAACCATTTTGTATAGAAATTTATCTTTTTTCTTCCCTCTTCTCCGTAATCTTTTTGTAAACTTTTAAGCTGTGGTACACCAGCTATTAACAATTGCATTATAATGGCTGCATCTATATATGGGATAATTCCTAATGATACTATTGAAAAGTTATAAAGTGCTCCTCCTGTAAAAATACCAAAAAGTGTAAATAACCCTCCTTGATTCCTTATGAAATCTCTCCATATTTCAAGGTTTATTCCAGGTATAACTATGTTTGTAAGTAAAACGAAGGTAGAGACAGCTATGATTAAAAATCTTATTCGGTTTATTAATTCCCTATATTGTACGCTTTCATATATTTTTTGTAGTTTAACATTGGTTGTCATTTTATATCCTTTCTGAATTTATTTTCTGATATTATCTTTGACAGTTCTAATTTATTTAATTCTAATAAATGTATTGTTAATCCTTCTAATAATGTTGCCAGAGATATAGTTACTTTTTCTTTTTTTAGTTCTTCTAAAAGATGGATTAGGAAATCAAGAGCTTTTTTTACACTTTCTGTTCTGTCTTTTAGAGGAGGATATTTTTCTATCAATTCTTTATCTTCTAGATTAGCAATTGATTTATAGAATTTTTGTATTTGTTTTGTTTTGAGAGTGTAAAAGAATTTTTGGGGATTCTTTATTTTTCTTATTGAAAAAAGACTTGATATGAAACTACCACCTATTAAAATCAGTTCTATATCTTTCATTTGAGAATAAAAATTTATGAAATCTTGTATGAATTTGTACTCGTTTGTTTGAGACAGACATCCAAATTTGTAAAAAAACTTTTTATAATTATCTTCATTTTTCACTGTTATTTCTGTGCTTGCTCCTCCCAAATCTAAAACTACGTAGTTACTAAAGAAAAATTCTACCGCTTTGTTGGAATAATACGATTCTTCTTCTTGAGTTATTATTTTAAATTTTGTATCAATATCATTTAGGCATTCTTCGTTAATTTCTGTTATCTTTTTTGTTGAGGGTTTATTGTCTCGGTAGAATTCTGTTCCTACTGCTAAAGCCAATATTTGATCAATTTTTGAATCACTGATTATTGATTTTATAATTTTCTTTATGTTTTGTATGAATTTGACCATTTTTTCTTCATATTTTTTTATGTTTTCTTCTTTTTTTAATTGATGAACAAATGAGCCTTTGTTAAGTATTTTTAGGATTTTTTTTTGGTATAGTGAAATAAGGTATTTATTAGAGTTGCTTCCACAGTCTATTGTTAAAATTAACGTTTTCATAAATTATCATTTTTTCTTATTCATGCTCTATACCTTTATTTTTTGAATTTTTAATTTTTTAAGTTAATTTTTTAAGAAGGATAAATTGAGGTTTTATAAAATATTTATTGTAAATTTGTTAATGAAGGAGGTCCGGAAAAATGAGAAAAATATTGACGATAGTGTTGTTTGTAATGATATTGTTGTCTTTCATAGGATTTTCTTATGGGCGAAATTATTACACTTATAATACTATTGGGGCTAGTGATAATAAATATTCAATTGGTGTTGGTGTATGGAGTGCAGAGTTGGCTGGTGATACTTTTGCTCCATCTACTACATTCACCACAGATTTGGAAAGTGATCTTGGATTCGGTAACACCAAAGCTCTTATAACATTCGATTTTAGCTACAGATTTTCCAATTTGAATGGTGCTGGTGTATCATTTTTTTCTGGATCTCATAAAGCTGTAAGAACATTAACAAGAAATCTAACTTTACCTGGAGATCCATCTGATGTCGTTGTTAATTCTGGAACAACTGTATTTACTGATATAAATTACAGTGCATTTGATCTATATTACAGAAGATACTTTGCCACTGAAACTAATTACAATTTTTATGGATTGTTGGGTATTAGATTTAATAACCTAAGTGCTGATTTTTCAACAAGTACTGCTCCTTTGGCATCTACTGAATTTAATGTTGCTACTGCTTATCTGGGTATTGGTGGAGATTTCAAACTTTCTGAAAATATCAATGCTTTTTATCAAGCCCAAGGACTGAGCCTATCTTTTAGTGGTGAAAAAATTAATTTCATTGAATATAAGTTGGGATTAGAGTATAAGTTCACCCAAAATTGGGGATTAAATATTGGATATAGATATAATAATACTAAAGGAGAGGACGATTTTTCAAGATCTCTTAAGGTTAAATATCAAGGATTAACTTTCGGAATATCAGGAAGGTTCTAAAAATTTTTAAGAAAATTGAAAAATGTGAAAAAGGAGGAAAGTAAAATGAAGAAACTTTTGGTCAATAAATTATTAATAACTCTTGTTATTTTACTTATCACTTTAAATTTTGCCAATGGTAAGGAAATGGTTGCTTATGAGAGTGGAATATATTCAGAACAGCAACCTCCATTTTATCAAGGATTTGAAATAAAACTCAAAGGATGGGCTTCCAAATTAAGTGGTAGTACTTCTTTTGATCCAACAGCTTCTTATGGAACAATCAGAGGAACTGCTTTTAATAATCCTCAGGTTTTTGATTTGGAAGATGTTTACGGATTCGGTGGAACTAAAACATCTTTGCAGCTTGATGTAAGAAAAGAAATAAATGACAAATCTTTTGGTTATCTTTCATATTTTACTGATAGTAGAAAATCACAAGTTAACTTGGTTAGCCCATTGGCTTTTGTTTGGAATGAGCCATCTCAACCGGGTGACTCAACACCAGGTGTGACTTACTTAACTGCTGGGAGTAATCTATCTACAGCTATAAAAATAAATACTTTTGATATAGGCTATGGTTACTATATAGGTAAAAAATATGACAGAGGTTATGTAGCTGCAATTATTGGTATAAGGTTTAATAATTTGGCTGTTGATTGGACATACTCGGGAGCTCTAAATGGAAGTGATGTTTACAGAAAAAGAGGAGCATCTGGATTTATTGGAGTTGAAGGTAAGTACAATTTCAGTGAAAATTTAGCAGGATACCTTAAAGTTAATGGTGGAATAGTTGGAGGAGCAGGAAATAGGATAGGGCAATTTGAATATGAATTGGGTACTAATGTTAAATTGACAAATTCGTTGCATCTTGAACTTGGTTATAAATATGCAGATATAAAAGCAAGAGAAGATATAGGTAGCAAAATTAATATGAAATTGCAAGGAATAAATGGAGGATTGGTTTTCAAATTTTAGAGATTTTTTGATTTAATATGATTTAAAAATTTTTATTGGCCGGAGATTTTTGTATTGTAAGCTTTAACGTTATAAAAGCTTTTTTTTATATTATAGATTTTTAATATTATAGATGAATTTAATATTGCAGATGAAGTTTGTTTGAATATTTACAGAGGTAGTTCTATTTGTATGGACTATGCATGAATTTTCTTTAGCAAGAGCAACTAAAGATACTATTGTTAATAAATATAATGGTTTACATAAGTTTATTATATACATAGGACAAATTCAACAAATTGATATAGAACTTTTTAAAGAGGCTTTGTTTGAAGAAATAAGAGAACTTAATATAGACGTGGTTTTTGAGGAAATTCCAGCAAAAATGAAGTGTAATGTTTGTCAATATGTATTCATCTATGATAAAAATTCTCTGAATTCAGAAGAACAGGAAGATATACATTTTTTACCTGAGACAATATACATATATCTCAGATGTCCAAATTGTAAATCAAATGATTTTACTATAGTTGAAGGTAGGGGGATATTTGTAAAACCACTATGATGGATGTAAGATTTGAAGGAATGAAGGATAAGCTGAAAAATGTAAAAAAAGTTATAGTGGTCTGTAGTTCTAAAGGAGGAGTTGGTAAGTCAACACTTAGTTATATAATTTCCTGCATCCTTTCTGAGGATATGGTTGTGGGTGTATGTGATTTTGATTTCACGGGTCCATCCCTACACATTCTCTTTAGGACTGATATGTCTTTTACGGAAAGTGATGGAATAAATCCTCCAGAAATTTACAAAAATTTATTCTTTCTTTCGGTTACTTTTTTTTCTAAAGATAAGCCATTAGCAATTAGAGGTAGCAGTATATCTGATGTTATTCTTGAGTTGTTAGCTATAACGAATTGGGATGGAGTTGAAACTATTGTTATAGATACCCCTCCTACCATAACTGATACTATACTTGAAATTCTTAAATATTTTCATGATGCTGAATTTTTTGTAGTTTCATCTAATTCTATTTTATCTTATTCTACTGTTCTTAAATTCATTAGTATAATAGTGGAAAGAACTGGAAGATTACCTATTTTAGTTATGAATGATATTTCAGGTGTTGGTTTTGGAAATAAATCTAACAGTACTTTTTATCAAGAACTTTTAAATTATTCTAAAAGGACAATCTTTTTTCCATATTTAAATAATATAGAGGAATATTATGGAAAGATTGAGGATATAAGAAAAATTGAGAGTGTTAGAAAGTTCAAAAGAGAACTGAATTTTTATGAAAAAATTTAAGATAAACTCTGTTGAGTATTCAATAGACACTGAAAAAACTATATTTGAATTTTTAAAGGATATAGGTATATATATTCCGACCTTATGTTATCATCCATATTTGAGACCTGTTGGTTCTTGTAGGGTTTGTATTATAAAGGATAGAGGTAAATTCAAGAATTCTTGTGCAACTTTTATTGATGATGGAATGGATATAGAAACTCATACTCCTGAATTGATAGAGATTAGAAAGTGGATACTCCAGTTTTTGTTCAGTGAAAGAAATCATTATTGCATGTATTGTTGTGTTACAAATGATTGTGAGTTTCAAAATTTGGGTTATTACACCGGTTTGGATCATTTTCATTTTCCTACTTTTAGGAATATTTTTGATATTGATAATTCTCATCCTTATATTTTATTTGATAACAATAGATGTGTTTTATGTTCAAGATGTGTTAGAGTTTGTTCTGAAGTTGCAGGGCATTTTGTTTTATCAGAGAATAATAAAGGCGAACATTCAATAATTGTTGCTGATAACGGTGTTCAGTTTGGTAAATCTTCCTGTACTTCTTGCGGTCTCTGTGTTCAGGTATGTCCAACTGGAACCTTTGTGGATAAATATTCCATGTATCTTGGTAGATCTTGGGAAACTCAAAAAATACGATCATATTGTTTCTCTTGTCCTGTTGGATGTGGAATTGAAATATACAAAAGAGGAAATAATATAGTTAAAATTTATAGTGATTGGAATTCGTTTACCAAGGGACTAATATGTTATAAAGGTAGGTATGAAACTGTCATAAATTACAGAAAATATAAAAACAAGACTAATATTGATATTTATGAAGATTTAAATAAAATTATAAAAAATGTTGATGAGAACTCTGTAGCTGTTGTTGATGGAACCCTTTTTAATGAAGAAATAGAAAAGATCAGAGAGTTATTCCCAAATACTTTCGCTTTATATAAAGTTAATCCCAAAATATTAGATAATTCTATCAGTTTTGATGAACTTGATAATTATCAGACTTACATTATAGCTGGATGGGATTTAAATAAAGAATACGGAACAATTGGATCTATTATCAAAAGAAATAAATACTATAGAAATTGTAAAGTAATTTATCTTGATAATGAAAAATTTGAAGTATCAGGTAAAACTATATTTATATACAAAAATTATTACGATCCAAATTTTATAAGTGGATTTATAGGTGGGATGGATTGCGATCATTTAGTTCTTCCACTTAATACGAATGATGTTGGATTGTTAAAGTTAATTGGAAACAAAACTTTACAAGAAGTTGATAATTTAAAATACTCCTCTATTTTTATTTTTTCAAGATATTTGAATATTAATATTTCAAACATTATTAGTCGGTTTAGAAGAAAATTTTTGTTTACAATAGATATCAATCGGTATTCTGATTTGTTTGATGAGGTTTTTCCAATAGTTTCTGAATTTGAGATTAATGGAAGTTTTTACAATCTTTTTAATCAGTTGCTATACGTTGAGAGGGTTTTTGATAAGGAGGTTGTATGAAAACCAAAAAGCTGGTTTCTACTATTTGGTGTGAAGGTTGTTCAGGGTGTCATATGTCGTTTCTGGATATGGATGAAAAGCTGGTTGATTTAATAAAAAATGGGATGGCTTTCAGCGCAACTCCATTTACTGATTTGAAAATCCCTCCACATGGAACTGATATTGGAATAATAGAAGGTTCTGTTGCAACGGATACTCAGGAAGAAGAAGTGAAAATGATGAGAGAGAGATGCAAAATTATCATAGCAATGGGGGATTGTGCAGTTTTTGGTGGGATTCCAACTATGAGAAATAGGTATGAAACCACAGAAATTTTTAGTAGAGCTTATAAACAAGCTGAAACTAATTATAATCAACATTTACCTGCCGGTGAAGATATAAGTAAGTTACTTGCTAAAGTAAAACCTGTTAACGAAGTAATAAAAGTGGATTATTATATTCCTGGTTGTCCTCCAACACCTGAAGCTATATATGAAGTACTATCTAAACTTATAGAAGGTAAAACTCCAGAACTTAAAGGAAAATTGTTATCTTATGAATAGTGGGGAAAAAATAACCATATACCCTGTTACTCGAATTGAGGGTCATGCTAAAATAACCATACATTTGGATAAAGACAGAAAGATAGATAAAGTGCTTTTTCATGTTGATCAGTTCAGAGGATTTGAGAAATTCATTGAGGGTAGATATTTTGAGGAAGCTCCAATAATTACAGCTAAGATATGTGGTATATGTCCTTTGAGTCATATCCTTGGTGCTGTTAAAGCTGGGGATATGATAATGAATGTCCAAATACCATACACTGCGAAGTTATTAAGAACTCTTGCTCATTTAGGACAGATTATACAGTCTCATTGTCTTCATTTCTTTTATCTTGCTTCTCCTGATTTGTTATTAGGTTGGGATGCTGACCCTGCTATAAGAAATGTTGCAGGGTTGGTAGAAAAGTATCCCGATTTTGCTATGAAAGGTATAAAACTCAGAAAATTTGGCCAGACTATTATAGAATACGTCGGTGGAGCAAGAATAAATCCTAAGAATTTTGTGGCTGGGGGTGTAGCTGCTCCACTTAATGTTCAACATAGAGATAGTCTACTTTATCAGATTGATGAGATGATTTCTTATTGTCTGGAAGGATTAGAATTTATAAAAAATTATATAGAAAATAATAAATCGTTTGTCCAATCTTATGCAAATTTCAAAACCAATTTTATGGGATTGATTAACAATGGTAACTGGGAAGTATATGATGGAAAAGTAAAAGTTATTGACGAAAAAGGCAATAATATTTATGAATTTTTACCTGAGCACTATTTATCATATATAGCAGAATACATTGAGGATTGGAGTTATCTTAAGTTTCCTTTTTTAAGAGGTTTGGGTTATCCCAACGGAGTTTACAGGGTTGGTCCACTGGCAAGGTTGAATGTTTCTGATAATCTTCCTACTCCGCTAGCAGAAAAGGAATTTAAAGTATTTAAGCAGTTGGGAACTCCAATTCATGAATCTTTTTATTATCATTATGCAAGAATGGTAGAAGTATTACACTGTATTGAAAAAGTCAGAGAAATACTGCTAGATAGCCAAATTCTTGATAAAGATGTTTTTGTTAAGGGTAGGGTTGAGAAAGAGGAAGGGATAGGAGTTGTTGAAGCTCCACGAGGAACACTCATACATCATTATTGGGTTGATGAAAATGGAACAATAGTTAAATGTAATATGATAGTTGCCTCTGGGAATAATAATTGGGCTATGTCTAAGGCTGTTGAGACTATAGCAAAGAAATTTGTTAATCCTTTGGAAGTTAAGGAGGAAGCACTTAATCTTGTTGAAGGTGGCATAAGATGTTATGATCCCTGTTTATCTTGTTCTACTCATGCCGTAGGACAAATGCCAATGATTATTGAGTTCTATGATTCCGAAAAGCAACTCATAAACAAGATTATCAGAGAATGAAAGTAATTGTTGTTGGGATAGGTAATGACCTTAGAGGTGATGATGCAATTGGTCCAGAGTTTGTCAGAAGAATAAAAGGTGTTGACAAACTGGTTTCTAACTTTCCTGATCTATCTATTGCTGAAAAAATAAAAGACTATGATATTGTATTTTTTGTTGATGCTTCTATAGATGTTGATAAATTTGAACTCGTTCAAATAAATATCCCTAAGTTATCAACCTTTTCACATAATTTATCTATTGAAAACATTTTTCATATATCCAAATTAATGTATAACAAAAGTTTAAGGGGTTACATTTTAAAAATAGGAGGATACAATTTTGGCTACACTCACGGGCTAAGTAAATGTGCTGAAGAGAATGTTGAACTTGCTACCAGGTTTTTCTATGATTTTTTGAAATCAAATCTAAATAGATGATCCAATTTAATGTGGTTTATTTTGGGAGGTGATTATTTTATGGTGGTGGATAAAATTTTGAACGATAGACCTATTTGTAATTATTGCCTGAGTGAGATAATTGAGACAAAAGATAAAAGATACTTTTATCCTTTTGTGGGTTGTTCTGAGTGTGGGTCTTTTTTTTCTACTTTGCATTTTAATTCTAATCCCTATTTCGATATTTGTCAGTCTTGTAGAAATGAGTATATGAATAGTTCACATAGAAGGTATAATTATCCATTTATTTGTTGTTCTTATTGTGGTCCCAAAGTTTTCTTACTTGATAATCAAGGACAGGTTCTTACTTTTGATAATTATAGGGATCTATTTAAAACTGTATCTTCTTATGTTATAAATGGTGAAGTATTAGTTTTTAAAACATCAAATATTTTTTATTTTATTTGTGATGCTACTAATAATGAAAGTGTCAGTAATTTGAGAAAAATAAAGAAAACTTTTAAACCTCTACCTGTTATGTTTAAAAATAAACAAATGTTTGAGAATTATGTTAAAACCGATGAAAAAATTGAGTTTATCAAAGATTTTGATATAAAGATTGTAAGATGTTACGAATCACAATTATCTTCAAGTATTGGGATTAATGATTATATTGCTTTTTCAATAGCTTGCGATCCATTTTTTGTTCTTTTATTTGAATTCTTGGATAGGCCCATAGTTTATAGTAGCGTTAATGTTTCATCAGATAGCCCGTATATATCTAATGAAGAGGTAATCTCTAAATTTTCTAAAGATATTAAATATTTTGTTATGAATGATTTAGAGATAAAGACTGTTCAAGATTACTCAATAGTTTATAATTCAATAGGTGTTTGTATAAGAAGGGGGATTGGTAGGGTAGGAAAGGTTATAGAAACAAACTATAGTTTTAAGGATTGTGTTTGTTTGGGACCAGAATTGGAAAGCTCTGTTTGCTGGTCTTCCAATAATAAAGTATTTTTGTCTACCAGGTTGGGACATTTGATCAATGAGCAAGTTTTTGAAAATTATGAAAAGATTGTTTCTAATATTATTTCTGGGTTTATTCCTGAAGTTATTGTCTGCGATTTGCATCCTTATTATTTGTCCACAGATCTCGGAAAGAAAATTTCTGAAAATATGAGAATAGAACTAAAGCAGGTTCAGCATCACAAAGCTCATATATACTCTCTGATTATAGACAAGAATATAGAAGGTAATATTATAGGATTTTCTTTTGATGGAACTGGGTATGGTGAAGATGGAAATATATGGGGAGGCGAGGTTTTTATTGGTGATTTATATAACTTAGAGCGGGTTGCACACTTTAAATATATACCTATTGTTGCAGGTGATAGTGCTATAGAGAATCCTGTTCTTATAGCTCTTTCTTATGTGGCAAGATATATTCCTGAAAAAATTGATCTTTTTAATCAAGTAGCTAAACTACAAAGAGATATAATTTTTAAGCAGATTAAGACAAATACTAATGTTTACCACACTTCTTCAGTAGGTAGGTTATTTGACATTGCAGCTGTATTACTGAAAGTAAAGCAGGATAGTAGGATAGCTTTTTCTGGACAAGCTGCAATTGAACTAGAGAAGCTGGCATATAGTTCCACAGTATCTGACTACCTGCCATTTGAAGTATATGAAGACCAAAAGATACTTAATATTGACTTATTGGAATGTTTTAGGTATATTATAGAAAGGAGGGAATTTGAAACCCATAGTGATATAGCTAGAAAGTTTCACAATACAATAGTAGAGGCAATGCTTTCTGTCGCTACAAAATTAAGGGATAAATATGGAATAGAACAAGTGGGTTTTTCCGGAGGTGTATTCCAAAATAAGATATTGTGCCACCAAATATTAAAAAGGTTTAAAGATTTCAAAATTCATTTTCATAAAGATATTCCACCTAATGATAGTGGTATATCTTTGGGGCAGCTACAGGCAGCATTGAGAAATTAGTGTGATGGGGGTGTGACAAAGTGTGTTTAGGAGTTCCTATGAAGATTATCCAAAAAAGAGATAATGAAACTGCCATAGTTGATATGGGAAGTAGCAAATTGGAAATATGTACATCTCTAACACCGGAGGCAAAGGAAGGAGACTATGTTATTGTTCACGCAGGATTCTCAATATCTGTTCTTTCCAACGAAGAAGCAGAATATATAATACACACTATTCAAGAAGGGGAAAAGATATCAAATGTTCAGTAAAATTGCGATAAAGAATTTCAAATGTTTTAAAGAGCTTGAGATAAATGGTTTAAGAAGAATCAATGTTTTTGTTGGTAAAAATAATCTTGGTAAGACAGCTTTGTTAGAAGCACTGTTTATTTATGCTGGAAGATATAATCCAGCAATTGTGCTAAACACACATTTTTTCAGATTAGGAAATACTTTTCCTGAGTTTTTAGAAGATATCAACGAAGTACCAAAGATTTTCGAAACGATGTTCTATGATTTTGATATCTCAAAAATTCTCTATTTTAAGGCTGATGAAGCTAGTAATGAAAAAAGTGATGATGGCTTTTTTGGAAATGTTAAGGAAAATTGAACCAAATTTAAGAAAGATAGGTATTCTAACCTTAGGAAGTATACCTTCACTATATACTGATATTGGTTTGTCTAAAATGATACCTCTTTCTTATCTTGGAGAAGGAAAGAAGAAGATAATTAATTTCATGTTATCCATATTTAAAGCTTCCAATGGAGTGCTTCTAATTGATGAGATAGAAAATGGTATTCATTATTCTGTCCAAAAAATGTGGGAAATTGTTAGTAATTTATCTAAGAAGTACTATGTTCAGCTTTTCGTAACTACTCACAGTGCTGACTGTATAAACTATCTAGTTGAAGCTTCAAAAGAGAAAGATATTGATTTTTTGTTTATAAATTTAGATAGAGTTAAAGAAAAGATAGTTGCCAAGCGATATGAAAAAGATGCTGTAGAGTTAGCCCTATATACAAGTTGGAAAATGAGATAAGTAGTAATAGATAATAGAAAGTTAAAGATAAAATGAATTTTCAGGGAAGAGACTATCAAGGAGGACAAAAATTCATACCCCAAAAGTTAACTGTAATAGTAGAAGGAAAAAATGATAAGTAAGCTATTAATGAAAGAAAAAATTGGTATACATTTTATTAACGGTAAGAGTAATCTAAAAAAATCAGTTACTTTGATTTCAAATGATATAGACAAAATAGATTTTTTAGTTGTTTTTCTTGATTCTGATGGAAAGTATGATTTAACTTTATCAATGATAAAGAATTTTTACAAATCTTTAATTGGAATTATTCAAAACTGTATAGAAGAATTCATAGTTGATTGTATAAAGTCTACAGAATATGGAAATAGAGTTTTGAAATGTATAGAAGAATACATTTCTTGTGTTTTGCAGAATGGTTGGAAAGATAATTTTGGTTGCATTTTTTACAAATCTATTATCTATTCTTATATTGCTATTATGGAGGATCCTGAGAAGAGGTTGGGTGAGGCTTTTCATGCAGGATATTTCCCTTTTCAAGGGGAGAAAATACAAGTTATAAAAAAGCTACTTGAGAGGCCTTTAAGAAGAATACTTTATTAAATAAGTTACTAAAGGAGGGTAGTGTGTATGACAAATTTATCAATTATACAGAAATTGACGAAGATAGGTAAAGAAGAGGTTAGATTTCTAATTGATCAGATACATCGATTGGCTTCTGATAGGGAATACTGTATCATGGAATTTTGTGGTACTCATACTCATGAGATATCCCGATATGGTATAAGAAGTATTTTACCTAAGACTTTAGATTTGAAATCTGGTCCTGGGTGTCCTGTTTGTGTTACTGCTGCTGAGGACATTGATCACCTTATGATTATTGCAGAGAAGTACGATTTGGGGGTAATAACATTTGGTGATATAGTAAATGTTCCTGGTTCTATGGGTAGTTTAAGTTATTTAAGAGCGAAGGGTAGGGAAGTAAGGGTTGTATATAGTCCTATAGAGTCCTTGAAAATAGCCAAACAAAATCCTAATAGAAATTATATTCTGGTG
>JANXBF010000021.1 GCA_025057615.1 Candidatus Calescibacterium sp.
ATTTCTTTTCTCAAAGGTGTCTTACTATGATATATTGGAGAGTTTATACACAGGTTTTGATTTAGTATACCCTCAACAACAGCAAGATACAATTTCTTTACTTTTCTCGCCTTGAAGAGTTCAGAGATTTTGAGAGCTATTTCATAATTCTTGGCTATAACTAAACAACCTGTGGTTTGCTTATCCAACCTATGAACGATAAACGGTTTTTTACCTTTATACAGAAGATACTCAAAAATACTCGGTTTATTACCTACGGGATTGACATTGATAACAGGTTTATTAAGACAAATAATGTTTTGATCTTCAAAAATGATAGGAATATCCATTCTTTCATATAATTCTTTGTTTGTTTCAATAATGCTCCAGTTATCAAAATTTTTCTCCTTGCTGTATTTTTCAACGACTATAGAATCGCCAATCTTAACCAACTTATTTAACTTATTGATAACCACATTGTTTAGCTTTACGAATCCCTTAATAATGTATTCCTGTGCCAAGCTTCTGGAAATCTTCAAATAACTTGCCAAGAACTTATCTATTCTATCAGTTTTATCAACGATTATAGGATCCATATTTAGAGAGTGTGCAAACCCAATCTTTTATTTTCTCAACAATATAGTCAACATTTTCTAAATCCATCAAATGATACATGGGTAAACTAACTATCTCTTTAGAGATTTTTTCAGTAACTGGTAATTTCAAATCCAAGTGTTTATACAATGGTAATTGATGGATAGGATATGGATAATAAACAAAAGTGTCAATACCATTATTTTTTAAGAACTCTCTAAATTCATCTCTTAAACCATCAAGAACTCTTATAGAATATTGATGGAATACGTGTTTATAGATACCACTATCAAATTTGGGCACTTTTATGTGATTAGGAAAATCTTGTAATAACTGGCTGTATCTATTTGCAATTTCTATCCTACTGGCATTAAATTTATCAACATATTTGAGTTTGGTTTTCAATATTGCAGCTTGGATTTCATCGAGCCTCGAATTATAACCCAAAATTTCATTGTAATATTTAACTTTAGAACCGTGATTTTTTAGCATAGAAGCAACATCGAATATTTTTGAGTTGTTGGTGATAATGATTCCTCCGTCACCATAGGCACCCAAATTTTTGGTAGGGAAAAAAGAAAAAGCTCCAGCATCACCAATAGAACCCGCTTTTTTAAACTCTCCATTTATTTTAACTTCAGCTCCAAAAGATTGAGCATTATCTTCTATAACAATCAATCCATACTTTTTAGCTATATCCATTATTTTTTGCATATTACAAGGAAGGCCAAACAAATGAACAGGTAATATAGCTTTAGTCTTTTCAGTTATTTTACTTTCTATTAAATCAGGATTTATATTAAAAGTTTCTTCATCTATATCAACAAAAACAGGAGTAGCACCGATTATACCAATCGCTTCAACGGTGGCAAAAAAAGTAAAAGGAGTGGTTATAACCTCATCACCAGGTTTTATACCGGATGCTCTCAAAGAAATGACCAAAGCATCAGTACCAGAATTAACCGAAACCGAGTGTTTGACACCAAAATATTGACAGATAAGATTCTCAAATTCTCTCACATTGGTATCCATTATAAACTTTCCTGATTCTAAAACTTTCATTATTTCCTGTCCTATTTCATTCTTTAATAACTGTATTTCATTTTTTAAACTGAAAAACTCAATTTTTCTCATAAAATCACTCCTAACCACTTTCCTTTTTTTTATAAACGTCTTTTTCAACATGAGAAACAAAGTTTATAAAGGCAACAATGAGGTCATAAGCAGATGGAGGAAGCGGAACATTAATATCGAAGCTTATCAGTTTATCTGTCAACTCTTTACTTTCATAAACTGGGATATCATTATCTTTGGCTTCCCTTTTTATCTGTTCTGCAAAATATCCTATACCAATAGAAACCACTTCTGCAGAATCCCCCTCCATTTTAAAAGCAACTGCTTTCTCAATATCATCCTTTTCAATAAAAGTATTACTGTGAATATTTACATTTTTCAGATTTTCTATTTTTTTCTTAGGTTTATCAATATCCACTACTACTTCCCAATATCGTATATCATTTTTTCAATTCTATTTAATCCTTCTTCAAGATTTTCCATTGAAGTGGCGTAGGATATTCTTACATATCCTTCACCATATTTTCCAAAGGCTGTTCCGGAAAGAACGGCGACATTATACTCATAAAGAAGCTTTTCAAAGAACTGCTTTGAACTCAGACCAGTATTAGTGATATTCACGAAAGCGTAAAAAGCACCCTGAGGTTTTATCATTGATAATCTATCAATTTGGTTGATTCTTTCATATACGTAATCTCTTCGCTTTTTAAATTCTCTAACCATAATATCAACACTATCTTGAGGACCAGTAAGAGCCTCTATACCACCGTACTGAGTGAAAGTAGGGGGACAGGAGTAAACATTTATAGCGAGTTTCTGATAAGTTGGAACCAAAAATTTAGGTACAACTACCCATCCCAGTCTCCATCCAGTCATAGCATAAGTCTTAGAAAAACCATTCAATATAATACACCTATCCTTATTGGCCAATTGCAAGTAACTGTCAAACTTTGAGTCATAAACTATTCTGTCATATATTTCATCCGAAAAAACGTAGAACCCGAATTTATCAGACAACTTAGATAGTTCAACCAAATCCTCTTTCGGGATAATACCACCCGTTGGATTTTGTGGATTATTTATTATGACAAGTTTTGTTTTATCAGAAACCAAACTCTTCAATTCCTCTATATCAAAACTGAATCCTTTACTCTCCTTTAGAGACAAAAATTTAATGTTAGCACCAACATAAGAAAGTATAGATTCATAAGCAGGATAGGAAGGATTTGGGCAGACAACTTCGTCACCCTTATCTACAAGAGCTAATATGGTAATTAATATAAGGGACTTTCCCCCGACACCAACAACGACTTCGTTAGGGTCAACACTAATACCATAGTGGTCTCTATAGTAATTGGATATAGCACTTCTCAACTCCCATATTCCTAGGGAATGGGAGTAGTGAGTTTTACCTTCTCTAAGAGCTCTGTAAGTGGCTTCTTT
Source organism: Candidatus Calescibacterium sp. (assembly GCA_025057615.1). Lineage (GTDB taxonomy): Bacteria > DRYD01 > DRYD01 > DRYD01 > DRYD01 > DRYD01. The sequence goes on from JANXBF010000021.1 coordinate 3,091, forward strand.
TATGTTAGATGGTGTATCAAAATCGGGCTCACCTATCTGGAAATGTATTATCTTTTTACCCTGAGCTTCGAGTTCTTTGACCTTAGCCAATACCTCGAAAGCTCCCTCGGTTCCAAATCTTTCGATAGCGTTAGAAACCTTCAACATGTATTTTCACCTCTTTATGGGAATATTCCCCTTAACTCAAGTGCTCTAGCAACTTTACTAACAGCATAAGCATAAGCGGCCATCCTCAAGGAAATATTTTGTTCCTTAGAATAGGTCCAAACCCTGTCAAAAGCTTTAACCATTATTTTCTTGAGTTTATTATTTATTTCTTCTTCTTCCCAGAAGAAAGATTGTAAATCCTGGACCCACTCAAAATATGAAACTGTGACTCCGCCAGCGTTAGCGACAACATCTGGGACAACAATTTTTCCTTTTCCAAGAAGCATTTTTTCAGCGTCAGGAGTGGTCGGCCCATTTGCTCCCTCTATTATAATCTTTGCTTTTATATTATCAGCATTATTTTCAGTTATAACACCTTCCAAAGCGGCAGGTATAAGAACATCTATATCTTCCAATTCCAATAAATCTTTATTGGTTATTTTTGAGTACTCAGGATACGAGCTTAAGTGTTTGTTTGGATTCTGGATAGCCCAATCAAAAAGAGTAGGAATATCCAATCCAGAAGGCTCATATAAGCCTCCACTTACATCAGAAACAGCAACAATTTTACATCCTAGCTTGTAAGCATCGAAAGCTGCATGAGTGCCGACATTTCCAAAACCCTGAATAGCTATCCTAACATCCTGTGGATTCATTCCAAGTCTATTTAATACCTCATTGAGTATAAAAACTACTCCTTTACCAGTGGCCTCAACTCTACCCTTTGAACCTCCAATTTCTATAGGCTTACCAGTTACAACACCTGGAGAAGTATATCCAACAGACATAGAATAGGTATCCATAAACCAAGCCATAGTTCTTGGATTTGTATTTACATCCGGTGCTGGGATATCCTTCTCAGGACCTATTATGGGAATAAGTTCAAAAGCGTATCTTCTGGTTAATCTTTCAAGTTCATTATCAGATAGTTGTTTAGGGTCTACTTTAACACCACCCTTGGCTCCACCGTAGGGTAAATCCATAACAGCACACTTCCAAGTCATCCACATAGCCAGAGCTCTAACTTCATCCAGTGTGACATCGGGGTGATATCTGAATCCCCCTTTAGTAGGGCCAAGAGCAAAATTATGCTGGACCCTGTAACCAGTAAAAATTTTCACACTACCATCATCCATCCTGACAGGAATAGAAATAATAAACTCTCTCTTAGGATGCTTAAGATACTCCAAAATACTTGGCTTCAATTTAATAAAAGAGGCAACTTCTTCCAGTTGTTTAACAGCCATTTCATACGGATTTACCTTGGTTGAAAGCATACTTGTTTTACCTCCTTAAATGATAACACTTTCACTTTATTACTTCTTATAACCTCTTTAAAAACCTTTTTTGAGAATATCTCACAAAAAATCTATAAAGAAAACTCTAAAAAAGAATCAAAAATATCTCCAGAAAATTAATGTAAAAAAATATTAAAAAAATAGGACTATATTTTTCAACAAAATCTCTATAAACATTATGTTCTCTTGTAAAGATAGTTCAGTTCAATGTATTTCTTTTTCATTTCTGTAATTCTTAGTGGTAAAAAGTTGTCTCTATAAACCCAATTATTTTCGGTAGTTCCGGGTATGTTTATTCTATAGTTTTCATCCAAACCCAAAATGTCCTGAATCGGAATAACAGCCAGATTGGCTGGAGAGGATAAAATAAGTTTAACAAATTCATCAGCAACATTGTTTTCATCTACATTCTTTTGAAAGTAGTTGTTTATTAATTCAAAATTGGGCTTTTCTGTTCTATACCATCCCTTTGTTGTATTGTTATCGTGGGTTCCAGTGTAGGCAATGATATTATTAGAATAATTGTGTGGTAAATGAATATTATCAGGATCACTAAATCCGAATTGAAGAACCCTCATGGAAGGTATACCATAATGCTGTCTAAACAGATCAACATCAGGAGTAATTACTCCTAAATCCTCTGCAATAACAGGTAAAACAGATTTATAATCAAGTAAAGTATTAAAAAACTTATAAGGTTTAGCATCAACCCAACATCCATTGACGGCAGTATTTTCACCATATTTTACCTGCCAATAGGAAACCAGACCCCTAAAATGATCTATTCTTACCCAATCATAAATGTTAAAACAGAAGGAAAGTCTGTCAATCCACCATTTGAATTCATGCTTTTCTAATTGGTCCCAATCGTAAACAGGGTTACCCCACAACTGGCCAGTTTCAGAAAAATAATCAGGTGGAACACCAGCTACAAACTCAGGATAACCATTGGAATCCAACTTAAAAATACCCCTGTTAGCCCAAACGTCAACACTGTCATGGGAAACATAAATTGGAACATCTCCCAAAATTAAAACACCCCTACTATTAGCATAATTCTTAAACCGTATGTATTGATTATAACAAACAAACTGGGTAAAAACATAAAAATAGTATCTTTCATTAGCAAAACTTTTTAATAAAGTATCAATATTATCAACATATTTTAAATCATTTTCCCATTCATACCAAGGCTTATTATTCTGAATCTCCTTTATAGCATTATACAAAGAAAAAAATTTGACCCAATTATTAGAATTTAAAAATTCATCAAGCTTATCTTTAATAATTGCGAAATTTTTCTTAAAGGCATATTCCAAAACTTCTTGCTTAAAATTGAAAGCCATTTCGTAATAAACTTTCGATCCATCTTGAGGTAATGGAAACCTACTCAATATATCATCAACAACCTTATCCTCTACGATTCCATCCCTAACAAGCATATCTACCGAAACAAAAGCGTATTCAAAACCAAAAGCGGAATTACCACTATAAGGGGAGAAACTAATTCTACAAATTGGGTTAATAGGAAGGATCTGTAAAACCTTAAAACCCATAGACTTAATGTAATCAACTACACCGTAGTTACCCCAATCACCTAAAAAAATATCATATTTCTGACATCTATAAAAAGAAGAAATGGGATATAAAATACCTGACTTTCTACTCATTAACATAATTACTTCCTCCCAAAAATATTTAATATAACGGTTAAAATAATGGATAAAATAATACTAATAAAAATAGAAGTAGTAATTGGAAAGATAAAAGTAAAATTATCTTTTGAATAATTAATGTCACCTGGTAACTTACCCCAAAAGTTGAAAAACTTCGCAAACAAAAATAAAAAAATTCCAAAGAGAATCAGAACAATAGCCACTAATTCCAACTGCTTCATATATTTTGAAAATACTCTTAAACTTTTCTCAATCCTTCACAAATATCTTTAGGCTAAATCCTATTAAGATTGAAAAAGTTAAAAATTATACTGTTATTAGAATTAATTAATTCATTTGGTGGACCCTTAAAAACAATCTTCCCTTGATATATGAAAATTATGAAAGAAGCTATCTGTTGACAAGAAATTATATCATGGCTTACAACAACATTAGTTATATTATACTTTCTGTTTATTTCTTGGATCATATAGTTTATCTGTGAGGCGGATATTGGATCAAGCCCACTTGTTGGTTCGTCATAAAAAATTATCTTTGGGAGAGTTATTATAGCTCTTGCGAAAGCCACTCTCTTTTGCATACCCCCACTTAAGCTGTTGGGATAATAATTTTCAAATCCCTTTAACCCTAAAAATTCCAATATTTCAATTGCTTTAGCTATGTACTCTTTCTTATTCTTGCTAAACTCTCTCTTTTTTCTAAATTTTATAGGTAGTAAAACATTATCAATAACAGTTAGAGTATCAATCAGAGCACTATACTGAAAAACAAACCCTATATTTTCTCTGACAACGTAAAGATCCTGGATGTTTGATATATCTCTATTGAGTATTTTTATTTTTCCTGAAGTGGGGAAAATCAATCCAGCAGCTATCTTCAATATAGTTGTTTTACCTGAACCACTTGGACCCATAATAAAAGTATTACTACCCTCTTCAATACAAAAACTTATACGATCCAAAATTTTCCTACCATCAATCAAAAGATCAACATTATCAAATTCTATTATCATTATTTTTCTTTACCAAAACAGAGTTCCCTGAACTCGCATCTACTACATATATTTCTGTTTTGAGTTTTCTCAAATCTCTTCTTTATTTCAATAAACAAATTTTCGAATTCATTCTGAGTAAAAATTCTCATTTGGTCCATAAAAGTTTTTATATCCAAATAGCTATCATATATGAAATCAATGTATTCATCAATATCTTGTTTGGAGAATATAATTTCATCTTCCTTCAATGTAGGATATAAAGTAACGATTTTTGATTTTACTTTAATTTTTTGTGACTCAAACTGAGTTAAGTAAGCTAACGAATACAACTTAAATTGATTCAGATCAGCTTCCAGTTCTTGGGTCTTCCAATCAAAAATAGTAAGCTCATCCTCATCCTTTACAACCAAGTCTGGTTTGTAAAGAATATCAATTTCTCTAATTCTAAAAGTTTGAATATCATAAGAGTCCCTGAAAATTATCTTTTCCCTTAATTTTCTGATATTATTTTGGTAATAAAACCAAAAATTTTTGAGAGAAATAACGGAGGTATTATAAATTTCCTCTATCTGAGAGTTTGTTATTTGAATACCGTAGTAATACTCGGTTATTTTTTCACTGGGGTTGGCCAAAGTACTATAGAATTCATTCTTAAATTTTTCTAACGACAGTTCTATAGAATCGAGATTTATAGAAATGTCTATATATCTGTGAACAATTTCACCTTGCCAATTTTTCAGAGTTTTTAATTTTTTCAGTTTTTCTGCTTTTTCTTTATCATAAGGGTCAACAAGAGAACCAACATACTTATAAAGAAACTTTCTTTTACAATCATTGTATATTCTATGTTTAAAATTAGACCATTTTATGACATTGTTGTAGTTGAGTTCAAATTTGTTCTGAGGTATTTTTGTGAGTCTCATTGGTCAATTTTCATTTTGTATCTTTATTCCACCTTTCTTGGATCGTATATCAAAATAGAGTATATATAATTTATCTGCCCATTTCAAAACATCAACAATTTTGTATCTATTTTTATCAAAAAAAGGGTTAATAATTTTTTGGATTTTATTGATATTGGCTTTGAATATAGTATTCTGGGCTATTATATAAATTGTATCATCATCACTTATATAAATCTTTTCGGGCTTCCTTAACTGGTTTTCATAATTAGTATAGGTTATAAAGTTGGCATTAGAATCAAAAACCTGTATCCTATCATTATTTGTATCGGCAACTAAGATATAACCTTTTGAATCAACGGCAACATCAGATGGGGCACTGAATTGAAAAGGTTCCTTACCCATTTTTCCAAACAACATACCGAAATTACCATCAAAATCTACTTTAACTATCCTGTTATTTGAAGTATCAGCAATATAGATAAACCCTATTCTATCTATTCCTATTCCCTTGGGATTAGCCAGATCTCTTTCAGAATTTCCAAATTTACCAAATTCCCAAATAACTTTACCATAATTATCCATTTTAACCACTTTGGACAAATAAAAATCTAAGACGTAGATAAAACTATTTTTGTCAACAACTATATCATATGGTTGTCTGAACTGGCCAAAATCATTACCCTCTTTACCCAAACTGACAATATAGCTTATTTTATCTTCAGATAAAGAATACTTTTTGACAACTTTAGAAATACTATCAGTTATATAGAAGGATTTGATAACTGGGTCAAAAGTGAAAGAAGTTGGCTCCAAATCATCCCAATGATAATTATAAACAATATTGATGTTTATGCCCGTTTTACCTCCAAATATAACAAAAAAAATATATAGTCCACCAGCAATAATAAGCAAGACAATTATTATAGTTATTACATTAAAAACTTTATTAATCATTTGTATCCTATACTTTTCAGGAATCCTTCATTAGATGTCCAATTTTCCTTTTCTTTGACCCACAGATCAATGTAAACTTTTTTATTGAGTAAAAACTGTAACTCTTCTCTTGCCAAAGTTCCAAGTTTTTTAATCATCTTACCATTTTTACCGATGATAATGGACTTCTGAGATTCCTTTTCAACAAATATCACAGCAGATATATATAGAACATTGTTTTTTCTTTCTTCCAAGTTTTCAACCACCACCACTGTTTTATAAGGTAACTCTTTATAAGTATAGTTAAACAATTTTTCTCTTATTATCTCAGATATATAGAATTTGAGATTTGATAAGAAAGGTTGTACACTGTCAAATTCCAAATGTTCTCTTTGAGGCAAATATTTCTCTATTGTTTCAAGTAATCTGTCAATATTTTGTTTTTTCAAGGCACTGATGGGAACTATTTCGTCAAATATTTTTATATTAGCATATTCTTCAATTGTATTTAGAACAACCTTCCTATCTTTTAATTTATCTATTTTGTTTATGGCGATGATTTTAGGCTTTGTGGAATTTTGAAATATTTCTATAGTTATCCTATCACCATGTTCAAAAGGATTAGTCGCATCAACAATAAAAAGTATCACATCGGTATCCTGTAGAGAAGAAATTACTTGATTTATCATTGATTCTGAAAGTTGATTTAGAGGCTTATGATAACCAGGAGTATCAATAAGTATTATCTGGATATCATCACCATTCTTATTTTTGTAGGTTGTGTAGCCATATATGCTGACTCTGGTGGTTTGAGGTTTAGGTGAAACTATGGAAGCTTTAAAGTTAATTATATTGTTAATAAGTGTCGATTTACCTACATTAGGTTTACCAATAATACTAACAAAACCACTTTTTTTCATTGGACTTCCCTAAGGTTTTATTTTCCTTAAAACAGTAATAATCCTGCCAAAAATTGATTAAATTTTCCAAAAATAAAATTTTTACATTATTTTAAAAAAATTCTAAAAAACTCTTCATTTTTAATATAAATTTTTATATAAAAATTACGAAAGGAGGATATAATGATGAATAAATTATTTATAATTTTTTTATCATTAATAATAACTTTAAGCTTCGGATCTACAAAAGATAAATGCTACAAAAATTACAGCTACAAAAGCTATAATAAATCTACTTATTATTACGAAAAATTCAAGAACTATTGCAAATATTATGGTAATTATGGTGATTATTATAAAGACTACTATTACAGTCACAGATGTCGTATCAGACCACTTTTAATATGGGATTCATTCAGTGGGAGATATTATCCGATGTCAAGCTTTTCATTTTCAAGCAGTTACTATAACACCTACTATAGTTATCGTTCATACAGTTATAATTACTATAACAGCCACTATGATCCATACATACTATACGGTTCAGGAATAAAAATAACAATACCAACAGAATCGTATTACTATGATCATAAAACAAATGAATTCAAGAAAAGCACATACTAAAAACATACTAAAACAAGGGAAAATTGAAATTTTGTATAAAATATAATACGTAATCAAATCTAAATGAGGAGGTGAGCTTTATTCGATATAAATTCAAGTGACAGAAAAAATGATTGTTGAAAGGAGGAGGACTGATGGAAAAAGAGTTAATTCAACCAGTAATCCCTACCTTAGGTAAACACATAATAGTTGAGCTTTCAGGATGTGAGGCCAACAGTATCAATGAAATTGCGAGTGTTGAAAAAACAATGGTGGAAGCAGCAACCAAAGCAAATGCAACAATAATTAAGAGTGTGTTCCATAAATTCTCACCCGTAGGAGTCAGTGGGGTCGTTGTAATTTCAGAATCACATTTGTCAATACACACTTGGCCAGAATTAGGATACGCAGCTATCGATATATACACATGTGGGAATACAACCAAACCATTCAAAGCTTGCTACTACTTGGCACAAAAATTTAAAGCACAAAAGATAAAAGCAACCTATATATTAAGAGGAATAGAAAATAAAAGGAAAAATTTTTATACGCATAAAATAAAAATAATAGAAGGGAACATAAACGTCTTAAGAGTTTTACCAACAAAAATAAAGATAAATAAATACAAAAGTGAATACAGAAACGGCAATGGTCATTTAAATACCAGATTCGCACTGGTAGGTGAAAATAAATGAGTTTATTCATAGCAATGGATGATTATGAAAAATTTGATCAATCCCTTCCATTACAATGGTTATGGTATTATGAATACCATAGTACTTATGAAATACACGCACATGCAATAAAAAATGTACTATTGAGAACAAAGAGTAAATATCAACAAATAGATATACTCGATACTTTCAACAGTGGTAAGATACTAATTCTAAATAGTGAACCACAGTCAGCACAAGTTGATGAATATATATATCACGAAACGTTGGTTCATCCAGCAATGATAATGCACAGTAACCCCAAAAGTGTTCTAATAATAGGAGGAGGAGAAGGAGCAACCTTAAGAGAGGTTCTAAAATACAAATCTGTAGAAAAAGTGGTAATGGTAGACATAGATGAAGAATTACATAAAATAGCAATAGAGTATCTTAAAGAATGGCACCAAAACTCTTTTTCCAGCAGCAAAGTCCACCTCATATTTGATGATGTTAAAAACTATATAAAAAATTGTTCAGAAAAATTTGATGTTGTAATTTCAGATCTCAATGAACCAACGGGAAGCACACCAGCTTTCAAAATATATACATCTGAATTTCTACAAGAAATTAAAAGGATAAATAACAAAGACAGCATATTCGTCATGCAAGCGTCTGATATGAAAGACTTACTATTTTGGGATTACAGAAAAGATCAAGATATTCCTCTATTAAAAGATTATGTAGAATTGTTCAATACCTATTTCGAAACTGTAAAAGTTTTCCATACATTTATCCCATCATTTTACAGTGATTGGGCATTCTTGATAGCAATAAACCAAAAAGTTGAAGAATTAACACCTGAAGAAATAGATAGAAGAATAAAAGATAGAATAGATGGGACGCTTAAATACTATGATTCAGAAACACATAAACTTTTATTTTCTTTACCAAAATATGTAAGAGAAATAATAAATAACCGCTCGGGGAAAAGCGGTATATAAATCCCCAACAAAAAAAATAATGAAAAAAAACATTCATCCACAAGTATACGAAACCATAGTTACCTGCGGCTGTGGTAACTCATTCAAAACAATTTCTACAAAAAAAGAATTGAAAGTGGAAATCTGTTCCAACTGTCATCCATTCTATAAAGGAGTTACAACAACCACAGTAGAAGCCAAAGGTAAGATAGAAAAGTTCTTATCAAAATTTGGAAAAGAATATCAACAGAAATTAGCCACAAAACCAACCAAAAAGAAAGTAAAGAAGTGAATAATAAAAATAGTTTTTCAATCATATTGGCTATACTAATTATAATAGTGGGTATATACTATAGACTAATACCCCATCCACCTAATTTCTCTCCACTTATTTCAATAACTGTATTTTCGGGATTCATCTTAATTAAAAATAGGTATCTTGCTTACCTATTACCAATAGTTATTCTTATAACATCAGATTTAATAATAGGAATACATAATCAAATAATCACAGTTTATCTTTCTTTCATAATTTCAGTGTATCTAAGCGAGATCTATTTCAAATTCTTAAAATTAGATACAGAAAGTAGTAAACTAAAAAAAGTATTACACGCTAATATCAGTAGTCTAATAAATAGTACCTGGTTCTACTTATTTACCAATTTTGGAGTATGGGTAAGTACAGATATGTATTCCAAAAATTTAAATGGGTTAATTGAATGCTACATCATGGCAATCCCATTTTTCAAAAATTCATTAATCTCTTCAATAATATTTACAACAATAATATTTGGAATCTATTATTACTTTCTCATAATGATGGAAAAATTGACCATTGAAACAAAGTAGATACTATGATAGCTGGTAATTTTGATGTCATAGTAATAGGTGCAGGTCATGCGGGTATAGAAGCTGCCATAGCAGCTGCAAAAATGGGTTGCAAAACAGCAATTTTCACTATTCTTCTTGAGAACATTGGCCAAATGAGTTGTAATCCCAGTATTGGTGGTCCAGCAAAGGGACACTTAGTAAGAGAAATAGATGCCCTGGGTGGGGTCCAAGGAATGGCAGCAGATCATACAATGATACATATAAGATACTTAAACACAAGTAAGGGACCAGCAGTAAGGGCTCTAAGATCACAAAATGATAGAAACCTCTACAAAAAATTCATGAGAAATCTGTTAGAAAAGCAACCAAATCTATTCATCAAACAAGAAGAAATCGAAGAAATACTTGTTGAAAATAATAAAATAGTTGGTATAAAAACGAGAATAGGTTTGGTATATTTATCACGAGCTTTAGTAATAGCCACAGGGACCTTTCTTAGAGGGTTAATTCACATAGGGAAAATAAAAATGGAAGGCGGTAGAGCTGGAGAGTATTCAGCTAACTATCTAACACAATCATTACACAGATTGGGTTTTGAAACAGTCAGGCTAAAAACAGGAACACCCCCAAGAATACACAAAAATAGCATAAACTATGATGTTTTAAATGTTGTAGAACCTTCTAAAGAACCCGTATTTTTTGAATTCTTCCCAACTATAGAATATCCTAAAAATCAACTCAACTGTTACTTAACCAAAACGACAATTGAGACTAAGAAAATAATATTGGAAAACTTACATTTATCTCCAATGTATAATGGTGAAATAGAGGCAACCGGGGTAAGGTACTGCCCATCAATAGAAGACAAAATAGTTAAGTTCAGCTCAAAAGATGAACATCCGATATTTTTAGAACCAGAAGGCTGGGATAATGATGAAGTTTATGTTCAAGGTTTTTCAACATCTCTTTCTGCAGAAGTACAGTTAAAAATACTTAGAACTATTGTTGGTTTAGAAAAGGCAGAGATGATACGTCCAGCCTACGCCATAGAATATGATGCAGTGAAGCCATATCAAATAGACCCAACTTTACAAACAAAGAAAATAAAAGGGTTATTTCTAGCTGGACAAATAAATGGGACAACAGGTTATGAAGAAGCCGCAGCACAAGGATTATTAGCCGGAATTAATGCAGCACTTTATAGCAAAAATAAAGATTTACTAGTTCTCTCAAGAAATAATTCTTACATTGGAACCCTAATAGATGACTTGACAACAAAAGAAATAACAGAGCCATATAGAATGCATACATCAAAAGTAGAATACCGGTTATACCTCAGGCACGATAACGCCGATGAAAGATTAACACCAATAGGATACCAACTGGGATTGATAAATGATGATATATATCACAAATTTCAAGAGAAAATTAAAATGATTGCGAAAGAAATAGATAGATTGAAAAATACCTTCCCCCACAAATATCCGGAGTTGAAAAAAGTAATCCAGGAATTGGGATTAGAAAACAGCTATGAAAGCCTATATTCCTTACTAAAAAGACCAGAATTCTCATATGAAAACATCAAAGAGTTGGATATAAATAGGCCCAAATTGGATAAAGAGATTCAAGAGAGAGTAGAAATAGAAATAAAATATGAAGGGTATCTCAAAATAGAGAAAGAAAAAATTGATAGAATGAAAAAATATGAGGAAATGAGTATTCCGGAGAATATGAACTTTTTTGAAATAGAACATCTATCATATGAAGCAAGAGAAAAACTTACAAAATATAGACCTTCAACAATAGCACAGGCTTCAAGAATAGCAGGAATTAGAGTATCAGATATCTCCCTACTAATCTCTGCTCTTCAAAAATACAAAAACAAAGATAAACTCAATTAACATGGATAAAAATCTCAACACTCTAAAAAAAATAATGGAAATATTCAAAAAGAAAAATCTGGAAGAGATTGAATTAGAATTCACAGAAGAAGAAAAGACAATAAAAATAAACATAAAAAAGAACTATATACCTGAAAAAACCCCAATTTCCTATGAGAGAAAGGATATTCAAATACCTGAATCCATAGGGAATATACACAATACTGAAATAGAAACTGAGGGTACCATAGTAAAAGCTCCAATAAGTGGTAACTTTTATTTATACCCATTCCCCGGAGCAGAACCATTCATACAAGAAGGACAAGAAATATCAAAAGGACAAGTGATCTGTATAATAGAATCAATGAAAGTACTAAATGAAATAGAAAGTCCATACAACGGAACAGTTAAAAAGATTTTGGTAGAAAATTCAAAGTTTGTAAAAGAGGGAGATCCACTGATTATACTTATATAACAGTAATCATATAACAGTGTTTCAAAAACTCAAAACCAACATCTCAAGCTTACCAAAATATTTATTAAAGCTAACCAAAAAGTATTCTAACAGATTGATCTTTGGACAAAACAGATCAATATTCAAAGGAAGTGGTATAGAATTCGTAGATATAAGAGAGTATATAGAAGGTGACGATCCAAGGTACATAGATTGGAACGTAAGTGCAAGAATGAATGAGTTATTTGTAAGAAACTTTCAAGAAGAAAGAGAAATACCCATTTATGTTATCATAGATCTGGATAGTTCACTCTTTTTTGGTACCAAATCAAAATTGAAAATAGAACTACTTGAAGAACTACTAGCAATAGTCATGAATTTATCTTTTACTTTATCAGAGAGATTTGGAGCTATAATAGGTTTCAAAAATGAGGTGGCATTTTTCAGACCATCAAAAAACTTTTCAGAAACGTACAAAATTCTCCTCTTCATTGATAACATAATAAAAGACTTCAAAAAAAATAAAGATAAATACTGGAACGCAAATAGTAATATTGAAAAACTACTAAAAATTGTTAACGAATATATCAAGAGAACATCTACTATAATAATATTTTCAAGCTTTATAGACATAAAAAGCTTTGAAAAAATAGAGAAATATTTAAGGGCAATAAAGAAAATAAAAAATAATGAAGTTTTTGTTTTCAAGTTAACAGATCCATCAGAAATAAATCTACCTGCAATAGGAAGAATAAATATAAAAGACCCATTCACTCAAAAGATTTCTTCTGTAGATATAACTCCGAAATTGGTAGAAGAATTTCGTAGAAAAGCACTAAACAAAATAAACCAGATCAATCAGATATGTAAAAGAAATAATATTGTTTTCATAAATTTTTCAACCTCTGACAATATTGAAAACAAAATAATAGAGTTTCTGAAAAGAAAATAACAAAAAATCATTTTCAATGATCCTTGAAATAAATACAGTAAACTTCATTTATAAAATCACAAAGAAATACAAAAAACAAATAAATAGTATCAAAGATCTGTTTAAAATAAGTGAAATCCCGGAAGAAGAGTGGGAAAAAGTTATATATGATAACACAATAAAATACATATGGCTAATGGGAATATGGCAAAGAAGTAAAACATCAAGAAAAATAGCCCTAAAAAATATAAATGAATACAAACCATTGATTGAAAACATAAAAGAAGAAGATATTTTAGGTTCGGCATACTCTATTATAGATTACATACCTGATCCATTAATTGGAGATTTCAGTGATCTTCTAAAAGTAAAAAAAATACTCAATAAACACAATGTTGGTCTAATCTTAGATTTCATACCAAACCATTTTGGAATAGATAACAACTATTTGAATAGCGGCATATTTGTGGAGACAGATTTTGAGGGATACCTTAAAAATCCTCATCTATTTCATGTGGATATCAGCAATAGTAAAGCGAGGTATATAGCTTATGGTAAAGATCCTTTTTTCCCACCCTGGATAGATACACTACAAATAAATATATTTTCTTCGAAAGCAAAAAAAGTGCTCCTAAAGAATTTGAAAAAAATATCAAAATACGCAGATGGAGTTAGAGTAGATATGTCAATGCTTCTACTTAAAAACATATTCTACAATAATTGGAGAGAATATGTAAAAGTGGAAAATATGGAAGCTGAAGAAGAATTTTGGCATGTAGCAACAAATACAGTTGATCTCATATTCATTGCAGAATGCTATTGGAACACAGAAAACAAATTACTTAATATAGGATTTGATTATACATATGACAAGAGATTCTTGGATGCTATTCATAATATTATTAATAATTACAACATTCAGGAAATCAAGTATTTGATTTCTCTTAATTTTGATTTCCAAAAGAGAATGGTTAGATTTTTAGAAAATCATGATGAAATCAGAATAGCAAGCAAGATTGATCAGCATAACAGTTCATGTATTCTAAGCTTATTTTTTACCTGTTTGGGACTAAAAATGGTATATTGGGAACAGTTTGAAGGACAAACATTTAGAATACCTGTTCAAATATTAAGGTCAAAAGATATATACAAACCAATCCCTTTATATCAAAAATTTTTAGAAATCTATAAAAAAATAAAAATAATAATCGAGGAAGGAGAATTCTTATTATTCAGAGTAAACCGAGTGTTTGATGAGACTTTTCAAAATCTTATAGCCTATGGATACAAAAATAATAACAAAATATTGATAATAGTGATTAACTTTTCACCCTTTTACTCACAAGGTATAATAAATATAAAAGACACTTATCCCAAGAATATTTTGAACATAGAAGAAAAAGAAGGGATATTAGTTGAACTCTTGAAAGGAGAAAGATACTACAGAAACATTGAAAATCTACATGTAATAATTGATCCATTTCAATCACAAATCTTCTTATACGAAAAATAGATTAAGGATTAAATTTATGAAGCAAGAAGGTAGGAAGATCAATTAGTAAAATAAAAATCATAGAGATAAGAAGGTAAAATTGGCAATGACATATAACGACATAAAAGTAGTAAAAATAGGAGGCAGTATTTTTAAACAAGAGAATCTACTCAATATAGCCCAGTTCATTGTGACCAATTTTGAACCTTATAAAACGATAGTTGTTGTTTCGGCTTTAGGAAGATCACCTTACCCCTATTCAACCGATAGTTTACTAAGCCTTTTTACACCTTTCAAGATTCATAACTATAATACCTTAATAGAATTGTCAAAATCTTTTGTAGTTTCATGTGGAGAGAATATAGCAACAGGGCTATTATCATTTGCGATAAACTATTTAAATCCTGAGTTCAAAGCAATACCCTTAAATGCTTTCCAAAGTGGAATAATAACAACGCAAAATCCAACAAACTCAGATATAGTAGATATAAAAATAGAAAACATTAAAAATTTAATAGAAAATAAATTCACCCCCGTAATTTGTGGATTCCAAGGAGTCAGTCCAGAAGGGTATATAACCACTTTGAAAAGAGGTGGAACTGACATAACTGCAGCATACATAGCCAAATTTGTAAAAAGCAAAGAAATACATATAATAAAAGATGTTGACGGATTAAAAAGTGCGCCACCAGAAATTGTTCCCAACAGTATAACTGTAGAAAAATGTCATATAGACGAGCTTGCAGAGGCATCATACAATGGAAATCCTGTTATAAACCCAGAAGCAATAAATCTACTTCAGCAAACAAATATCAAAATATTTATCAGATCTATATTTTCCGATAAATATACAACCTGTGGCAAAGATATAATCTCTCAACATTTGGTAAGTAACTTATCTATCAAAGAAAACATAACCAAATTTGTTATTTTTCTTCC
>JANXBF010000022.1 GCA_025057615.1 Candidatus Calescibacterium sp.
CTTCCCTTGCTTTCTGAGAATAGAAGACGGAGTATCTATTTTACCTATATCATGAAGTTTAGCAGCAAGAAAAATGGAATCAATCTCCTCCTTTGATAACCCCATATTTGTTGCTATAACCTTCGCTATGAAAGAAACCCGCTCCGAATGCTCATAAGTATCAACATCATATTCCTGAAGCAATTTTAATAAAGAATCAACCAAAGCCTGATAAGAATCCAACAGCTTGTTCGCAAAATACAACATCCTTAAAAAGCTGAATTGAGTAAAAACCAAAAATATAAAACTTACCCAATAATTCTCCACCAAAAATATAAATGAAACATAACTCAATACAAATTGAGATAATATGAAACCTTCAGCAAAACCAAATCTAAACACTGAAAACAAAATATAAAAAATATTATATCCCTTATGACCAACATAGATAAATCTCATAAAAATCAATGACAAAAACTTATTAGAAAGCAAATATATTATAAAAGCTAAAAGATAAAAGTAAAAATCGTAATAATTTTTAACAGTAACTTTCAATACAGAACACATTAAAAAGAGAGGAATAAAAAAAGTTAATGGCACAAAAATAGCTCTAATAATACTAATTTCCTTAATCTTATAAATATATTTCCTGAACAATGGATTCAAAACAAATCCCAAATATAAAAACATTACATTATATAAATCATTATAATGAAAAAAAGCGAATAAAAAAAATAAATTGTCTGTTGGAACAATGAAATAATCCTCCCTATAAATCCTCCTACCATAAATAGTAATAGAGTAACTCTGAAACTTTCTAAAGACTATATTCATTATAAAACCCAAAAGAAAACTGAAAATGTAATTCGTCATTTAATGTTAAGAGGATATCTATTTAAATAAAGCTTTTCTGGTCTCATTATTTTTAGTCTTAAATTAAACCATAAAAATTTTTGATAAATAACTATGAATTCCAAATCAGAATTATAAAATAGAAAATAAAACCTACTTCTATCAAAATAAAACTTTAAGAAAGCAAAAAAATCGTAACTCCTAAAAATAATATGATTTTCTTTGTAGTTTATCATTTCTATTTTTTCTTTTTTATTTAATAACTTATCAAAAGTTTCAATTTTCATACCCAAGTTCATTTTATTGATCTCTATAACACTCTGATTAAAATAGAAATCCATGGTGGATTCGGAGGGCAAAAGAATAGGTACAAACTTCTCTCCTAAATAAGGACTTAAATAACCATAAATAAAATATTTACCCTTCTTCACATTACCAATATTAAAAAGGTCATTAATAGGATACTTATAATAATCCAAATGATTCATTGAATACTCTATTCCTTTTAACAAAACCACCTTTCCTTTATACAAAAAATTGACTTTGTCAATAGGAAAAGAATTAAAAAAGGATAGAAAAAGTGAAGTATAGAGAACATAAGAATCAAATTGATAATCAATTTTTGGGAGATTATATAAATAAATATCTATCGTTTCATTTTTATATTCAACCCTTTCAACATCAACTTTCATAGTATTCCTAACAATTAACGTTGAATCGGTCCGTACACTCTGATAAAGGAAGGACAAAGGTACAAAAATACCACTATTTTTATCAACCTCAAAAACAGTTACGAAGTTTCTATAACCTACACATGAATAAAAAAATAAAAACATTATTAATAAAAATAAAGTGAAAATTTTTCTCATGATTAAAACCTACCTATATCTCCAAGTATATCTTCTTTAGACATTTTAAGAAGTTCTTCGACACTCTTATCAAAA
Source organism: Candidatus Calescibacterium sp. (assembly GCA_025057615.1). GTDB lineage: Bacteria > DRYD01 > DRYD01 > DRYD01 > DRYD01 > DRYD01. The sequence continues at coordinate 1,776 of JANXBF010000022.1, forward strand.
TATTCTCTTGTTCCCTTACCTCCAGCATATAAAACAATAACCATATCATCAACAATTTTAAGAAAATAGTCAACAACTAATGGATCAAAATGAGTTCCCTTAGACTGTTCTATAATTTCTATACTTTTAAAAGCTGGTACACCTTTTTTATACTGTCTTTCGCTCATAAGAGCATCAAACACATCAGCAACAGCTATTATTCTTGCCAGCAGAGGTATCTTTTCTCCCTTAAGTTTGTCAGGATAACCAGTTCCATCCCATTTTTCATGATGATACTTAACACAATCAGCTATAGTCCCTATGTTGTCAAATCTTTCATTCGAAGTAATAACTTTGATCTTTGGAAACTTCATTTTTCTAATTATTTCATAGCCAATAATAGTATGCTGTTTCATTATTTCAAACTCCTCATCAGTTAATCTACCAGGTTTATTAAGAACATGATCAGGTATACCAATCTTACCTATATCATGTACCAAAGTGCCAATCAAAAGTGACTGAATTATTTCCTCCTCTAAACCCATAGATTTAGCAATCTCCACGGAGAGAATTGTTACCCTTTGTGTATGATCTTTCGTGTAATTATCTTTAGCTTGTATGGCATCTATCATTGCTTGTATAGCTTGAGCTTGTGATTCTTCTAGATCTCTGTTACTTTTAGAAGCCTCATAAACAACCCTAGTCTGAAACAATAAAGTGGTATAAAACAAAATATCCTGTTCCGAAATATTTTTAAAGTGTTTCGTAAAATCTTGTATCGCTTCATAGAGGAATTCTTCAGTCTTATCAACATTCCCAATAATAGAATAAGCAGAAGCAATATTAAAGGAAATAATTTTAGACTTCAGGGGATCTCTAATATAATCTTTCACCTTCACTAAAATATCGATGGCTTTGTCTATTTTATCTTGAAAAGCATAATTCAGAGCCAAAAAGTACTTAATCTCATTCTTAGTGGGATTGACAGAGACGGCTTCTTCAAAATATTTCTCTGAAACCCCAAACCTCATTCTACTCAATTCTATTATTCCCAACGAGTACAAAGCTTCGAAATCTCTTGGATTATTCTCCAAAACTTTTTTAAACCACCTATGAGCCGTATCAAATTCTCCTTTTCTGAAAGCAACCTTAGCACCAATTAGGTAAAAAGAATTTTTTTCCTCAAAAGCAAGAGCCTCCTTAACCAGAAAAAGAGCTTGATCAAGATTCCCTAACCTCTCATTAATTATAATCAATTTTTCATAAATTTCATCATCAAACAGTATATTTTCCTCCTTAAGCTCCAACAGTATCTTTTGTGCTTGACTATACTCACCCAGAAGCATATATATATCAGCCATTTCCTTTTTTATTTGAGGAGTAATATAATTATAAATTTTCAAATTTTCATATAATCTCAACGCTTTTTCATATTCGTTTTTACCCTTGTAAGACTGTGCCAAATAGTAATAAATCTGTGGATTGTTAGGCTCTATCATCTGGGCTTTATTATGTAAAACTTCAATCGCATCATCATATTTACCCATCATTATCAAATACTTTGCAAGTAAGATACTGGCAGTGGCTTGCTTATTGTTCAATTCAGTGGCTTTTTTCAAATAAAACAATGACTGATTCAAAATGTTTTGTCTTAGATATGTGTACCCCACCAAAAGATAAGCATCGTCAAACATAGGATTCTGTTCTATAATTTTTTTCAAATACATTATAGCTTTAGGATAATCCTGAATATCAATTTTTATTAAAGAATAAAGATATTGAACCTTGAAATTATTGGTAAACTTGGTAAACAAATAATCAAATACTTGTTCATATTCTTCACTACCTAATATAAATAGAGAGAAAGCTTTTATAAGCCAATCCAAAAGAGAGTCTTGATTAAACCTTAAAGACTCATCAACAGAATTCAAGGATTCATTCAGAATATTTATATGCTTTTTTATATCTTCAGCAGTTGGAATAAAAGGAGAAGGGATCTCTTCAAAGAACTTCATAAAAAAGTATTTTTCCACCAACTCGAAGAAATTTTCTTTCCTTCCCCACTTAGACAAAAATATTATCCTAAAAAGATGTCCTTTCAAGAAATTTCGGTAGTTTTGAGCTAACTCCTCAAATCTCCTATAAGCTTCTATGAACTTTCCGACTCTATCATAAAGCAAAGCTAACTCAAGAATCATATGGGGATCTTTTCTATAAAGTAAATTCTTTTCTAATAATTCTATTTTCTTTTCTATTATTTCGTCTTTCATTTTCCAGAAAGAAGAAATTCTCTTAACAATTCACAAGCTAGTATACAAGTATTGAAAGATGGATAATCAATAACAGGATTGACTTCAACAATATCAAATCCAACGACGTTTTCAGAAGGTAATATTTCCAATATTTTTATATAATCCTCAAATTTGGCTCCTGAAGAGTTAGGATTAGACACAGCAGGAGCTATAGAAGGATCAAAAAAGTCGACATCCACAGATAGATAAATATACCCCTTCAAATAATCCTTTAAAGAACCTATATTGTTCAGATCAATATTGATAATATTGGAAAAAAAGTATCCCTTCTCAGAATCATCAAGAGTTCTAACACCAACAGATATACTAACACTTTCCTCAGAAATTCTCCTGAGAACGCTCGCATGAGAATACTTTTGATTATGATAGACACTATGGCAATCGGCATGAGCATCTAAATGAACATAAACAACATTTTTATAAATATTCTTTATTGCCCAGAAACAAGGAATAGTTATACTATGATCACCCCCAATAAAAACATACTTCTTTTCTTTATTTATAACAACAGTTTTTAGATACTTATATATTTCCAGAATTGTGTTATCGTTATCATATATAAAATCAATTTTTATATCACCAAGATCAAAAAAACTAATATCTTCTAGAGACCTATTAAAGTAATTACTATAGCTCTCAATACATTCAGAATATTTTCTTATAACTTTTGGGGCAACGAAAGTCCCTAACCTAGTATTAACATAACCCTCGTATGGAATAGAAACAATTAGATATTTAGACTGCTCTATAGAACTGTAGGACTTGATAAATGGAAATATTCTCATAAATACACAACTTGCTTGTTAAGAATATCCTTTCTAACCTCTTCAGAAATATCATTATTATTTATGATATAATCTTGAACATCAACTGTACTCATATATTCTTTCAGATTTGTATATATTTTTTCCAAACTCATGATTTTGAAAAGCAAAAACTTAGATAAAGCAATCAAATTATATGACCTAATATAATAGTAGTTAAGATATATTGATTTCATTACAAACCTATTAGCAAGCCTATAATTATCAGGATAATACATCATAAAATTAACAATATAATCTTTATATAGAGAAAATAGTATTTTACCGACATTGGGAATACTCTCCACCTTTTCATAAAGTTCAGAAACAATTGATAACAAAATGTTATAATTTCTCTTCTTCTTTCTCTTTACCTTATCATTCATAATAAATCTTTTAATATTTTTCAAAAGTATTGATGATATATAATCCTTTATTTTATCAATATCTATATAGTTTTTAAAAGTTGACACTATTTCAATAAAGTAATTACTAACCTCTTTCAGATTCCTTGAATCCCATTCGTTCCTATTAACATATAAATAAGAAACAATAAGCCAGAGAGAAGATTCAAGCAAAAGATAGATAAAATTTCTTTCAAAAACCCCCTCGATGTTAACGTTCAAAACTTTTGAAAATAAATGTTGCAAAAAATTATAAGACATAACGTATTTACCACGGTAGAAAGCCAATTTCGATATTAACAAACTCAATTCAAAATAATAGAGTAAATGAATTGAATTACTAAGATCAATAACATTATAGAAATATTTCATTGCTTTAACAGCAAAATTCTGAGCTTTGTTATATTGATGCAAATATAAAAAAGATCTTGATATACAATAATACATACGGGACTTATAATAATCATCATCAGAATTCAAAACCACACTATTTAAGACCCATTTGATAATTCTCTTAATCTTTTTTTTGTTATATCTGTTCAACTGTAATACAAAATTAAAATAAACATCTACTTTATCATAAATGCCATATTTTCTCAGTAAAAAAAGCAAGAAATTAAGGTAAACCTCTGTTATTTTATCAGTTTTCGGACTAAACAAAAGAAGCTTCTCAATAGTCAATATAATAGAATTAGCTATATTTTCAATATTTTCTTTACTCATATATTATTTCAGCCATTTTATTAAAGTCTATTTTATACATTTTAGATATATCTGACATTTTCCACATACTTTCGGTATCGATTTCACTATTACCGGATAAAATCTGGTTTATCTTCATAATATTTTGTATGTGTTCTTTGAATCTTGCGTGCCCGTACTGGGAAACCTGTCCAGTAAATACTATAAATGGCCAGTCACTACACTGGGCTTGTAATATCTCACTTATGCCAATCTCTGCCAAATTCTTATATTTTTCATTTTTATCTATAAATTCTTTTTTGCTATTAATAATATCAAAGAATAATTTAGTATTTACATGTATATGCCTATACATATAATCCACAGATCCATTGAGCCAGTACTCAAAATATCCCTTCCATCCCCAGGTACTGCTGTTTGGTTCTAACTGTTCAAATTTGAAATTGTTACTTTCCAGTATTTTCAAATAATCGGATACAGTCGAGACACCAACAAGATACCTCTGTTCTTCATTCAATAAATAGAGAACGTTTTTAAGAAAGTAAGTTCCCTCAAACCACCAATGCCCAAAAAGTTCAGTGTCATACATAGCTGCAATACTCATAGGTAAATTTAATTTTAGAGCATTGCACCAATACTCGGATTGCCTTTCCCTGTTGAATATGAAATTAGCAGCGTGTTCAAAAGATTTCTTTATAGCAAAGTCAGGATCATATATTTCTTTGGAAGAAAGAGGCACATCAACACCAGTTATCCTATAATACTTATAACCAGTATCAGTTCTAACTCCACTTTCGTGAATATAATCCTTTATATACTCATATTCTAAATCGTAGCCGATATCTTTATAGAATTCCCTATACCAAAAGTCGCCAGGATATCCTTCTTTAGCAGACCATACCTGCTTAGAAGATTCAAAATCTCTGCCAAAAACTATTAAACCATCTTTAGTAACATAAGGCATAAACGTACCATACTTACAAAAATCTCTACTAAATATTATTCCATGACTCTCCAAAAAAGTGTATTTTATATTGTATTTCTTTAGTATTTTATTTATTTCAGGTATATAAGCACATTCAGGAAGCCAGACACCTTCGGGACTAAAACCAAAGTAATCAACAAAATTACTTACTGCTTTATAAAATTGTATTTCCAATAATTTCATACTAGATTTATCAACAAAGTAAAAAGGAGAAATACAATGCGTTAGATTACTGGTTATCACCTGTATTGCACCACTTTTAGCTAACTCTTTATAACCCCTCAATATATCTCCATTTAGATCTTCAAATTTTTTCAAAACTCCTGAAAACTTATTATATAAAAATTCTGCATTTTTATAGAACTGCGTCCCCTTAGTTCTTTGCAATTCTCTCTGCCCCAATTCTACTGTCTTTTTCAAATGCGCATATATTCTCTCTTTAAAAAAATCATTGGTTAACATTGTAAGCAAAGAACCAGAAAAAGAAATCGTTACACCAACATAATTATATCTATTATATATCTCTTCAAAAACAAGAAGTAGAGGTATATATGATTCTCTGACAGCTTCAAAAAGCCATCTTTCCTCTAATGACTCCCTATACTCGGGATAATAGAGCAAAGGAAGGTGAGAATGTAAAACAAACAGAATTAGACCTTTTTTATCAACATTTTTTTCGTTTACCATTTTACTTTTCCAAATTAGCCAAGTATTTATATTCCGCCCAATTTGGCCAGGCGGACTATATCATTCCCCTAAACTTTAAATATATCAACTTAATACCAATCTTTATACTATACCAAAAAACTCTTACAAAATAATCCAAAATGAATATTAATTTTTCCAAGTAATTTATTTTCAACTCTTTTTTTATATTTTCCAATCTATATTTCAAATTAATTATTTTTTCCATCAAGAGTAATATAGATTGGTAAATAATTTTTACTGTATGGGAAAACACTAAAATTCCAAACGCTTTCACCATAAATAGGATTCAAGATAAAGCTACTTATAACGCTACCTTTTATCAAACAAGAAACCATATTCAATTTAACTTTTTTAATATTTACATCTAAACTCAAATAAACAAAATTTTTAAATTCTGGAACATCCTTGATCTGGATTTTGTTTATACCAAACTGCCAAACATTCTCAAAAACATTAGAATTCTCCAAAGTTAGGTAATGATCAATACCAAAAAGATCGATAAAATTTACCAATTTTTCAAAAGCATCATAATTCAGAGGAACCAAGAAATACCTTGAATGGAAATACTCACCTTCCACTTTTTTAGAAATTTGAACATAATCTTTTAATTTATTTTGATTCTTAGACATCAACTCAAGATAATCTTTCAAGATAACTCTTAGAACCTGGAAATTATTACCAGAATAAGGTAACTCAAAGAGAACAGAAAATATACCGGAGGCAGCTCCGTAATTTCTCAAAATTGAAACAGCAGAATAAGACTCATCCCTATTCAAAGGAACATATTTACCAACTTTAAAACCCTTACTCATAAACAACTGAACACTTTGATCCTCCAATTCCTTTTGCAAACTCTTTAAAGAATAAAAAGAAGGAGTATATATTTTAGATTCAGAAATCCCATAAAATTCGTCAACTTTATATATATTGAGCATTACTTTACAAAAATCTCCAAAACTGTACATAAAATCAACATTTTCTCTTTTAGCCTGATGGATATCAATTATGAATACGGGTTTATATTTTTTTATAACAGATACTATAAAAACAGAACTATTTGAAAACAAATTGATAAAAGTTCTATTTGGATCCAAACCTTCAAAAGTGGTCCTCTTTCTATTTGCTATTCTATACTTGCTTGGTTGCAAAACAATACAATAATTAAAATCCTTTGAGAAATAATCACTACTATTAAATAAAACTTCTTTTACTACCTCATAAGCCAAAGGTTCATTACCATGATTCGAACAAACTATTAACCCATTACATTCAGAAAAATTATCCAAATAATAAGCATCTACATCATTAATAGTATCCATCTTATATATATTGATTGAGTAGACAAAAGAAAACAATAAAAATATGAATAGATAAACAACTTTATACATTATTTAACCTTTTATCTTCAATTCCATGAGAAAATTCTGTTTGAATTTCAATGCGGTTTCCTCAAGCTCTTTAAGGCTTTCATCAGAAATTTTCTGCTTTTGCTGTATCTCTTGAATTATATGTTTTTTATTAACTCTACAATATTCTATCCACTTAGTTTCAAACTCTCTTATTTTTTGAAGAGGAATATCATCAAGAAAGCCCTTTGTACCTACAAATATAGACAATATTTGTTCTTCTATTGGCATAACATGATGTAAATCCTGTTTGAGCAATTCCATTAGTACCTGTCCCCTGACTATTTGTTTCTGAGTAGCTTCATCCAATTCAGAAGCAAATTTAGTAAATGACTCCAACTCCCTAAACATGGCCAAGTCCAATTTCAATTGTCCTGCAACCTGCTTAGTTGCTTTAATCTGTGCGGCTCCACCAACCCTCGATACCGAAAGTCCAACATCAATCGCAGGCCTGAAACCCTTATTAAATAGATTACTATCAAGATATATCTGTCCATCAGTAATTGATATAACGTTCGTTGGAATGTAAGCAGATACGTCACCTAATTGAGTTTCAATTACTGGCAATGCTGTCAAACTACCACCACCAAGATTATCATTAAGTTTAGCAGCCCTTTCAAGAAGTCTTGAATGCAAATAGAAAACATCGCCGGGATAAGCTTCTCTCCCGGGAGGCCTCCTCAAAAGTAGAGATATTTCCCTGTAAGCATGAGCATGTTTCGTCAAATCATCATAAACAACCAGAACGTGTTTACCTTTATACATAAAATACTCTCCCATAGCGCACCCAGCGTATGGAGCCAAGTAAAGAAGAGAAGGAACATCAGTTGAAACTGTCGATACAACAATAGTATAATCCATCGCTCCGTACTTCTCAAGCGTTTGAATAACAGAAGAAACATAAGAAGCTTTCTGACCAATAGAAACGTAAATACAAATTACATTTTTATCTTTCTGATTTATTATAGTGTCAATCAGTATTGAAGATTTACCTGTTTGCCTGTCCCCAATTATAAGTTCCCTTTGACCCTTTCCTATTGGTATAAGCATATCTATTGCTTTTATTCCAGTATACAGAGGTTCTTCAACAGGCTTCCTATCTACAACTCCAGGAGCAAGAGCTTCTAAAGGTCTATATGCACTAGGTTTTATTTCTCCTTTTTCATCAAGAGGTAATGACAAAGGATTGACAACCCTACCTATGAGAGATTCACCAACAGGTATCTCAAGAACCCTGTTTGTTTTCTTAACTATGTCTCCCTCATATATATCACTATAGTTACCCAATAATAATATTCCAACACTTTCTTCCTGTAAGTCAAAAGCAAGCCCATACCTGTCTTTTCCAAAATCTATTATCTCTCCATATTTAACACCTTTTAAGCCGTAGGCCAAAACAACATTATCACCAACCTGAAGAACGGTGCCAATATCTTGTTGCTCAACACTTATACCTTCAAAGGACTCTATTTGCTTCTTTATTATCTCAGATAATTCATCAATTCTTATTTCTGGCATTAAAAATTCCCCCTTTCTTATTATTCATCTTTGTAAAATTCTATAAAATTCAGCATTCTACTAGCAAACGTTTTATTGACTTTGGTCGATAAAGGACTGTTTTTCATATTTTCAAACTTAATTTTTACCTTTTCCAAAACACTAAAGGACTCATTCCTCAAATTTGGTAAATATAACAAATTCAGCATAACCACATCAGAAGGATTATTAAATTTACTATATCCACTTAAGTAAATGAGTAAAAATACAAAATCTTCTATACTCTGTTGCCTTATTAAACTCAAGTCTTTATTAAATTTTACATCATTAAAGAGAGCAAGATATAACTTTCTCAAATTCTTAGCAAAAACATCTTCACCAAAATAATATTCGTACTTAGTAGAAGGAGGAGCAAATAAAAAAAGCATCAATAAGAATCTATACATTCTCTCATTATAATACGCTGAATCCAAAAGAGTTTTGGTTAAAACATTTGTTGTTCCCCATTCATAAGAACCAAATATTATAGAGTTATGTAATGAACTCTGAGTAATAATCGGTTTTTCGTTAATTAAATCTTTTATTACTAAATTAGAAACATAATCTCTCAATTTGGGATCCAAATTTTGAACATTAGAACGATAATTGTCTCCAAAAAAAGTTCTATTAATGTTTTTGCCAACTAAGTAATAAAAGATATTTTCCAATTTTACCTGAGTATAAGCATTAATTGCCCCCCTGGTTGACCAATATACCAACCTTGGATTATTACCAACTTTAGAGAGCTTATGAGGAGCATTTTCTAAGACATATTTATACACATGTGACAAATCCTCATACCATCTATATCCTTCACTTGAAAGATCAAATCTCCTTATGTTAGGATCCAAAACAGGAATATCTTCATCAGGACCATAATAAATACCACATTTAGAAGCTATTTGTTTCAAGGAACTCTCATTTCTTGTATATCCATATTCTATAGCCAAATAGTCGTAGTAACCTATAGTAGTCATAAATAAATCCTTAGTAAAATACGGCTTACCATTTTTATAATGTATATTAACGGGATTGTAATCCATACATGAATAGCATATTCCATTTTTGGATGTATAACTTTCATCTTGAAGCTGCTCAATGGATACAAAAGAAGAAGCTTTAAAATTATGTCTGAGACCCAATATATGTCCCACTTCATGGATTATGATATCTTTGATATAATCCTTAGCAAATTTCTCCTTGTTAACAGCATAATACGTGGGATTAGATAAGGATATTGAAAGTAAACCAATAACTGCATTTTCCATCTTCTCAATTGGATAAGTACAAATATCTTTATAATTATTCTCGTTATTCAAGATTGTATCCCAAACGAAATTATATAGTTGATTAATGTTAATACCAGTTTTGGGATCCTTAAAAACAATCTCGTTACATACTCTGTAGATGGGGTTAATTTGCCACTTCAAAGCAGAAGGTAAAACAACTTCGTAATAATAATCAAATCGTGAATTTATTAACCTCAACATAGGAGCATAGAAAACAATATCAGCATCCACTATTTCACCAGTAGTAGGTAAAGCAATAGAAGGACCTATAGCAAAAGCAGTCATATTTGCATCCTGATACCTAACCGTTGGATACCTTATATCCTCAGGCTCCCACTCGGCATCATCAGGCTGAATTTTTACTTCAATAGGATCATTGTATCCTATTCTGTTGAAAGCTTTATTCCACTCAAGAATGGCTTCTTTAACAGTTTCCCTATACTCAACAGGCCAAGTATTCTCAATCCATATGGTTAACTTTTTATTATTCAAATCCCATCTATTTATGTATTTTTTTATAGTTCTGTATCCCCCATCTTTACCCTCTGTTGAAGAAACATCAGAATAAGTGGTTGCAAAATAACCAACCCTGTCATCATATTCTCTGACTTGATAGTTATCGTTCTTATAATCGAAGACATTGAGTGCAAATATAACCTCGTTGTTGGAAGTCAAATTCAAAGAATTAGCATAATCAAATAGCCTATTATACTGTCTGAATGTTACCAAATAAGAAAGATACAATATCATATTTTTATCATAAACTTTAACATTTTTCAAATCATTAAAATTCACCTCAATTTGTTTGGAATATAAAGGATGATGAAAAGACAAACTCAATTGAGATGAAAATTGATTGAGATCAACATAAATGCTGTTATCGACATAGGTAGCATATGTTTTCAAGACCAAATTATCAGAAAATGATTTATCCAACATTTTTTTAGATGGTTCATCAATAGAAGATCTATATTTTAAATTTTTTACATACAAATTAATATCGATCAAATCGCCATTACTTAATTCAGATTTTTGCTGAATCTGTTTAGAAGAAAAATATACGACATTAGTATAATCGCTTAATGGTTCAAAAACAGGTATTGTCAATCCACCCAAGAATGGATATAATGACAAACCTTTAGAAACCTGCAAAGATACAAAATACTCTTTGTTAAGTTTATCAACAGGTATCTCCAAATAATATTTATCCTTGTACTTATAGATATTAAAAATCCCTTCTATTTTTTTTGATTTCTGCAATAATTCTTTATTTATTTTTTGCTGATTGACATCTCTAGCAAACGCAAAAGATAATAAGATTAACAGAGAAATCATTAATACATAGTAATATTTGCTCATATTTATCTCCTTAATTTATTTTAATTTGTTTCGGCATACTTAGATTTTAGGATAAGGTTTATAACATGTAAGAGTTCTTCTATTTCAAATGGTTTAGGTATATAGAACTCGGCTCCTTTTCTCCAACTTTCAATAACAGCGGCATCCTCAGTCTTAGCAGTGAGCATTATAACAGGAATTTCAGAAGTATCACTATCCTCCTTCAATCTTTTCAGAACCTCAAAACCATCTATACCCGGCATCATTATATCAAGAATTATTATATGAGGTTTTTCTTTTTTTGCTTTTTCAATACCACTTTCACCATTGAAAGCACCAATCGTCACAAATCCAGAATGACCCAAAATATTTGACAGTAAATCAACTATGTTTTCCTCATCATCTATGATAAGTATCTTTTGGTTATTACCTATCTTTTCCATACTATTCTTACCCCCTTTAATTAAAATAGTATCACATTTACATTATTCTACAAAAAATTGTTATTTCTTTTTTTATAATTTTATTTTAATGAAGGGAAAATAGATAGTTTATAAAAAATTATATAATGAGTATGTACATAGCTTCGCATTCACTGGTATGTTTAACTTCACCTAATCTCAAGTATTTTGGTTTATTTCATAATAACAAGTTCAATCTATATAGGGAAAGAACTTTTATTATAGAAAAGGAACTAAAAGGACTGGAAGTAAACGTACTATCCCTCTCAGATAAAGGAGAACTACTGGTCCTACAAAATAATGAACTAATTTTGTACACTTTTACAGAAAAAAATGAAATAATGGAAACAAAATTAAATAACTATTTCAAAGAAGGAGGAACACTACAAAACTTTGCTTTACTACCCAAAGATAATAAAATATTTTTCACTCGTAAAACACAAGATAAATCGATTTTCACCAAAATAGCAAAGAAAGATCTATTCATCCAAGAAATAGGTATACTAAACATAAACACAAAAAAAGAAGAAATAATCTTAACCAAAAAAATTGAAAAAGACGAGGACTCATTTTTATTCAAATTATCTCCAATAGCAAACTACATCTTAGTTGCAGACCCACAAAAAATGTCAATACAAAAAATAAATTTAATAAGTTACATCGAAGAACTATTTTTTTCCATAGACAATGTAGAAATAATAGACTTTTTTGTAAATAATGAGGGAGACTGTGCTTTCATACTAAAGGAAGAAAACAAAAAAGGAATATACTTTATAGGCAAAAATGGTAGTAAAAGCATAATAAAAACTGATTCAAAAATAGAAGATTTTACAATATTAAACTTCAGTCCATACTATTTTGTTCTTAAAAACAAATCATATCCAGAATTAATAATAATAGATAAGCATGGAGAGAAGTTCTTAAGTCTCACAATCACCGATATTGATAATATGGGCTATCCTTTCTGGGTCATACTTTTTCCCAATTATGAAGATATAATAGCAATATATCTAAAACAATTCAAATTACCATCAGACATATTCTTTTATTCTTATTCAAGCTTCAAGATTGAAACAGTAAGGTGGAAAGCAATTCAAATGAAACAAAAAACAAAAGAAGAAAAAGAACTATTCAAAAATCTATATACTGAACAAGAAATTCAAACAAAAGAAAAGGAAATAGATATATCTCATAAATTAGAAGAAAAAAAATCCCAGCAAGTAGACACCACAGAATTTGCATTAACAGAAGATCAAGAAAAAAAAGAGGTAGCTATAAATAAACCAATAATAGATGAAAATATGCTAAATAAAAAAATTCTTGAGGAACTCAAAGGAGAAGTTAAAGAAATAAAATATGATCCCTCATCGTTCCTCAAATTCCTCGAAGAAACAGAAAAAGAAGCTGAACAAAAAAATATTAACCCAAAATTAAAAACTAAATCAGAAAGAGAAACACCAGAAAAAGAAATAAGCTCTCCAGAAAAATTACCCGAAATTAACATAAAATTCCCTCAAACAATAGAAAAAAAATTAGAAACCTCAGAATCTATAGAAAATTTGGAAAAAAATAAAATTATAGAAATCAAAAAAGAAACCAATATAGATAATATGATATCCAGAATAGAAAAAAAGATAGAAAACAAAGTAAAAAAACCCGTACAAAATATCCTATCACAAGAAATAGAAAATGAAGACTTAACAATAGAAATAAAAAAACAAATAACTCTAGAAGATATAGAAAAACTAGAACTAGAAAAGAACCAAATAGTAAGCAAAATTAACGAACTCAAATTTTTAAAAAGTATCGGTGAGATTACTCCAGAAGAATACGAAGCTAAAGTCAACCAACTCAAAAAAACCCTAGAGGAAATAAAAGAAAGATTACAGAAAATCAGGGCAGGATAAAACCATAAATCAATTCCTTTATTCTAAAAGGTTAATAGAAGAATTTCTTAATTCTCCTAAATCCTCCAAAGCAGTTAAATTATATATAAATCAAAAAACTCATAATGTATCTCATCTGAGTAAAATAATAAGATTAGCCAAAGAAAAACAAATACCAATTGTTGTAGCAAATCCAAACAAATTAATAAATATATCAAAACATAGAAATATTCAAGTTTTACTCGAAATATCAGAATTCCAATATTCCACCATAGAAGATATAGAAAAAAATAAAACCTCAACAGAAATAATACTGTTAGCTTATAAAGTAAAAGATCCAAGGAATTTGGGAGCAATATTAAGAACATCAAGCGCCTTTGATATAAAAGGTATAATAATAACATCAAAAGACAGCTGTCCAATAAATGATACCGTAATACACACAAGTAGAAACACACAAATTTTAATTAGTAGAACCAACAATGCACTGAAAACAATAGAATATCTAAAACAAAAAGGATATAGAGTTTTTTGTCTGGACACCAAAGGGAAAATCAAACTACCAGAAATAACCAAATCCCCAAATAAGGTCCTTTTAATACTGGGAGGAGAAACAGGTATAGACAATAAAATCAAAGAAATATCAACTACCATAAGTATACCAATTAATAACGTAGAGAGCCTAAATACATCAGTAGCCCTTGGTATAACACTATACCACCTAAGCAATTTGAGATGAATAAATTTTTTACATTTTTTTTACAATAATTCCTCTATCTTCGTTTATATCCATTCCAAATTATTTAACGCAGCATAAAGTAAG
>JANXBF010000023.1:0-12467 GCA_025057615.1 Candidatus Calescibacterium sp.
TTATATTTTAGTAATAAGTGAATAACAGAACATAAACTGATTTACCTCCACCTGCATAAGCTGCTGTTGTTGTTAAACCACCCATACTTCCTCCTGTAATAAATGGAGTTGTATTTGCGTTTGCTTCTATTATGAAACCACTACCTGCATTGTTATTATCTATGTCTGTATCTATTCTTTGTAAAGAAGTCAGTGGTATTATTGGTGATGTTCCTGCTAATGGATTTGTAATTTCTAAGGCAAGAGCATTCCTTAATGGATAAAGGTTAGTAATTGAACCGAATCTGTGATCTGTTGTGGCTCCTACTAAACGATGTATTCTGTAATCAGTTTTCCAGACTGATGCTGCAGTCCATAAAGCGGTGCTCCCTGGATTAGGTGCTTTGTTTATGTAGGGTCCTCTCCAGTTTGTGAAACCTGTTGGTGGAGTTACGAAATCGTTCCATATATTTGGAATTGTTGAGTTATCATTATAGAACAATGCGGTTGCACTCATCAGTGATGATATTTCCTGTTCCATTTTTGCTATTTTTGAATCTTCTAATCTGTTAAGTGTATATGGTAATAATATTGTTGCTAAGATACCGATAATCGCAACAACTGTTAAGAGCTCTATTAAGCTTAATCCTCTCTGTGTTCTTTTCATTTACTAATACCCCCCCCTTCCCTTATTATATTATTTAGAAATATAAAAAACTCCTTCATGTTTTTATTGTATTTTTTGAAAAAAATTCTTTTTTGAAAAAAAATTCTAAAACTGTTTGGTGATCGTTGAATGGTATTATTTGGTTACCTATTATCTGGTATTTTTCGTGTCCTTTGCCTGCGATTAGGATTACATCGTTTTTATCTGCTATTTCCAATGCTTTTTCTATAGCTTTTTTTCTATCTATTTCTACGAAGTACTTTTTATTTTTTTCTATTCCTTTTTCTATGTCTTCTACTATTTTAGATGGATTTTCGTTTCTGGGATTGTCTGAAGTTAGGATGATAAGATCGGAATATTTGCTTGCTATTTTCCCCATTAGGGGTCTTTTGGTTTTATCTCTGTTTCCACCAGCTCCAAATAAAAGAATCAACCTATTGGCTTTAATGGTATTTTTAAATTCTAGTAATGTTTTTAATGTGTTTTTTAGTGCATCTGGTGTATGTGCATAATCTATAAAAACGAATGGAGATTGATTTATTAATTCTAATCTACCTGTGTTTTTGAGAAATGTTGAAGATTTTTTTATAAATTCTTTCACTTTATGTAAATCATTTGTTTTTAAGATGTAATTGAAAAATATGTAGCAGGTTATATATACGATTGATAGGTTTTCAAAATTGTAGAATCCAATTAGATCTGTTTCTATTTTTTCTTTTGTTTCTTTACCGGATATGGGATCAGTGAATGATAAATAAAAACTTGATAGTAAGGTTGAGCTGTGGATTTTGGAATTTGCTCTTCTTATTTTGAAGTTCACTAAGTTTTTACATTCATTGTTTTTAAGCTCTTCAGAAAGTATTTTACCATATCTTTTTTGGGAGTTTATTATTTTAAATTCTGATTTATATTTTGTGAACAACTTTTTTTTGGCTTCAAAATAATTTTCCATAGTTTTGTGGTAATCCAAGTGATCTCTGGAAAGATTAGTGAAAGCTGTTATTTTAAAGTCTATTCCATTAATTCTGTCTTGGTCTAAAGAGTGTGAGGATACTTCCATAAAGATGTTTTTAACATTTTCTTTTTTACACAGGTAGAGCAAGTAGTAGATTGTGCATATATCTGGTGTTGTTAATGGAATATTTGAAACTGAAGATTCTGAAATAACTTTTTTGTTTACTATATATTTTACTGTTCCTATTAGAGCTGATTTGTAATTTGGATCTATATTCGATAGTTCTTCAAAAATATTGTATAAAAGGGTCGTTATGGTTGTTTTACCGTTAGTTCCTGTTACTCCAAAAATGTTAAATTCTTGGATTTCTATTTCGTAGAAAAATTTTAGGATTGATGGTAAGAATCCTCTTAAATCTCTCATTACTATAAAGTTAAAGTTTGAAGGGATGTTCTCATATCTACAATCTTTGTCAACAATTAAAAGTGAAGGATTTAACCTCAATATTCTGTCAAGATATTTTTCCAGTGGATCAGTTTGGCCTTTGAGTGCAACAAAACAAAATTTTTCAGATTTATACAGATTTGTTACATTGGTATTCATAACTATTGAATCTACTTGAGAGTTTTGTAGGATATTTTTAGAGATGATAGTGTTATTATTTTTCTCAATGAATTCTAGTATTTGGTGTATTGTTTTGGACATTTTTCTTCAATTTAGAAATTCTATTGCTCAAGAGATTATCCTTTTGGGTTACTGGGAGGTTCTTTTAGAGGGACAAGAATTGAAGAAAAGAAAATTATAAGAAGGAAAACAGCAAAAAATTTCTCAAAGGGAGATAGACTTATGTTGATGGATATTAAATTTAATCGCATAGAAAGTAAAATAGATAAGAGTTCTGCTGAATATAAAAGCAACTACGACTACCATCGTAGAATTGTGGAAGAGTTGAATATCAGATTGGAGAGGATAAGAGAAGGTGGTTCTCCTGAAGCTAAAGAGAAACATGTTAAGCGGGGAAAACTCTTAGTCAGAGATAGAATAAGGGAACTCATAGATTCTGGGACTGAGTTTTTGGAACTGTCTCCTTTTGCAGGGTATGAAATGTATGAAGACTATGTTCCTGCAGGTGGTATCATTACAGGGATAGGTATTGTAGAGGGTAAATTATGTATGATTGTTGCCAATGATGCCACTGTAAAAGGAGGAACTTATTACCCTATAACTGTTAAGAAACACATTAGAGCACAGGAAATAGCAATGCAGAATAGATTACCAACCATTTATCTTGTTGATTCTGGTGGAGCTTTCTTACCTCTTCAAGCTGAGGTTTTCCCAGATAAAGAACATTTTGGAAGAATATTTTACAATCAGGCTAGAATGTCTGCTATGGGTATTCCGCAGATAGCTGTCGTTATGGGTTCTTGTACTGCTGGTGGTGCCTATGTTCCTGCTATGAGTGATGAAGTGGTTATTGTGAAGAATCAGGGGACGATATTCCTAGGTGGTCCTCCTCTTGTTAAGGCTGCCACTGGTGAGGAGGTAAGTGCAGAAGAGCTTGGAGGAGGGGATGTTCACACCAGAATATCTGGTGTAGCCGATTACCTTGCTGATAACGATAAGCAAGCAATACAGATAACCAGACATATTGTTAGAAACCTCAATTATGTTGTTAATCCTTCATTGGAACAGTTTGAAGTTGAGGATCCATATTATGATCCTGATGAAATATATGGTATTCTACCTTCTGATTTGAGGAAACCCTTTGATATAAGGGAGTTGATCGCTAGGATAGTTGATGGTAGTTATTTTCATGAGTTTAAGCCTCTTTATGGGTCAACACTTGTTTGTGGGTTTTCTAGAATATATGGTTATCCTGTAGGTATTGTTGCAAATAATGGAGTGTTATTCTCGCAATCTGCTCTCAAAGGTGCCCATTTCATACAACTTTGTAATAAGAGAAGGATACCGATATTGTTTTTACAGAATATAACAGGTTTTATGGTGGGTAAACAGTATGAACATGGGGGTATAGCTAAAGATGGAGCTAAAATGATTAATACTGTGGCTAATTCTGAAGTTCCGAAGTTCACAGTTATAGTTGGTGGTTCTTTTGGAGCTGGAAACTATGGTATGTGTGGAAGAGCATATAATCCTAGATTCTTGTTTATTTATCCCAATTCCAAGATATCTGTTATGGGTGGAGAGCAAGCAGCTATGACCCTATTGACTGTTAAAGAGCAGCAACTAAAATCCAAAGGTTTGTATATGAACGATGAAGAAAAACAAGAATTCATTAAGAAAATATTGGAAAAATATGATTATGAAGGTAGTGCATACTATTCCTCTGCCAGACTCTGGGATGATGGAATTATTGATCCAATTAATACAAGGAAAATATTGGGAAAATTACTTAGTATAGCAGCTTATTCACCTATTGATGAGACCACGTATGCAATATTTAGAATGTAAGGGGGGGATTGATTTATGATCTCTGATTTGAAGGTTCAACTGGAATTCTTAGGGATCCACAGGTCAGTCGATCCCAAAAATGTATTACCACAATCCGCTAATGTTGTTGATAACTCCCTGCCTATTCTTGATAGTGAAATACTTTTTGAAGTAAATTCTTTGAATATAGATTCTGCAAGTTTTAAAAACCTTCTTGATTTATCCAATGGATCAAAAGAGAGGATAAAAGAGCTTGTTTTTAATATTGTTAAATCAAAAGGTAAAATGCATAATCCGCATACCAATTCTGGAGGAGTGTTCAGGGGAGTTATAAAGCAAATTGGAAAGTATTTCAAAGAGTTCCATGGAGATAAGTATAAGGTGGGTTCAAATGTGGTTTCACTTACTTCTCTGACTTTTACACCTTTGTATATAGAAAAAGTGTTAGATGTTGATATTCATAGTGCCACTGTTTATGTTCAGGGCTATGCTATTCTTTTTTTGAATAGTCCATTTGCAGTTATAGATGATATTGAATTCGATTATGATGTTGTTATGAAGGTTTTGGATGTTGCTGGAGCTCCTGCTCAAGTGGCACGTTATTGCAAGATTTCGGATTATGTTGTGATTCTTGGTGCTGGTAAGTCGGCTATACTTTCAGCTTATGAAGCCTATAAGCGTGTAAAACCCACGGGTAAGGTTTTTGTCATCTCTAAATTCCAAGAAGAATTGGATTATTTTAAAAACAATAATCTTTGTGATTATGCTATTTTGTCTGATGTTACCAATCCGGTGGATACATTTGCCAAGTATTTGGAAATTAGCGATAGATTGGCTGACTTAGTGGTTAATTGCACCAATGTTTCAGATACCGAAGCCGCTACTATTCTGTTGACAAGAGATGGAGGGAAAGCTTACTTTTTCTCCATGGCTACTTCCTTCCAGAAAGCCGCTCTACAGGCTGAGGGATTGGCAAAAAATATAGAACTGATAATTGGAAATGGTTACTATCCTGAACATTATAAGATTGCACTTAACTGTCTTAATAATAGAGCAGTTTACGAATTTTTCAGTAAATAAATCTCAAAAATGAAAAGGGAAAACCAATATTTTAGAGAATTAGGATTAAGAAGATATCTTTTATGTCTATAGATAAGGAGAAACCTTTTTTTGAGTTATCAAAAATAAAGGACATAGCTTCTGAAATACTTGATGTCGTATTTGTTAAGAATTACGGTATAAAAAGAGAATATAAAGTTGAGACAGACGTTTTCTATGTTAAGCAAAAAGATAAAGAATATTACATTTTGATTTTATCCCTGCCTGGATTGGACAAAAACTCTGTAGAAATTTCAGTAAATGGGGATACTGTTATTGTTAGTGGTAAAAAAGAATTGTTTTTTCCAGCCAATATGCTTGATATACAAGACAATATGTTGAACTTTATTATGGAAAATTCTATTTATATTGAGAATTATTATGGCAATATTTATAGAAAAATAAAGTTACCTAGAAATGTAAAGCCCAAGGAAGAACAGGCCATATATCTAAAAGGATTGCTCTACATAAAATTGGAATGTGAATGATTAAGTTTGTAAAGATTATTATTATGATATACAAGAAATATAGGATAAGAACTTATCCGGTTTGTAAATATTATCCTTCTTGTTCTGAGTATATGGTAATGAGCTTAGAGAAGCATGGTTTTTTTAAAGGTTTACTCAAATCCATTTGGAGAATCATTAGGTGTAATCCTTTCAGTAAGGGGGGGATAGACTTACCTTAGGGAGGCGATAACTTGATTAAATGTTCTAAATGTCAAACAGTAAACCAAGAGAATTATAATTATTGTTACAATTGTGCTTACCCTTTGAAAGAACACATAAAGAATAAAGAAATATCCAAGCTACTTGGAATATCATTGGGATATGAAATGGTTAATATTTTTGATAAAGTCATTGAGATTTATGAGGATATTTTAAAGGAAAGACCACACTATGCCGATATAAGATATAGGTTAGCTCTTGTGTATGAAGTCCAGGCAAGATATGATAAGGCTATTGAGCATCTACAAGAAGCTTTGAATATAAATCCTGACTATATTCAAGCAAGAAACAAACTTGCTGATATATTGATAATACTTGGTAAATACCAAGAAGCACTGATTGAGTATAAAACTTTGTTGGCAACCAAAGTGAGATACAGTTTTGCTGATGTATACAACAATATTGGGGTTATATATGAAAAACTTAAGAACATAAAGCAGGCTAAATCTTACTATATGAAAGCAATATCGATCAATCCTCGCTTTGCTAAACCTTATTATAATTTGGGAAATATAATGTTTGCTAAAGCTAATTATGACGCTGCTATAGCAAACTACAAAAAGGCCATAAATCTGAAACTTGAAATACCAGAGGTTTATAATAATCTTGCTCTGGCTTACTATAAACAGGGTAATATAAAAGAAACAGAGGAAAACTTAATGAAAGCTATTTCATTGGACGACTCTTTCTTTGAAGCTTATTATAATCTAACCCTTATATATATTCAGGTGAATGAATTACAGAAAGCGCAGGAGCTCGTGAATAAAATTAAACAGAAGTTTCCATATAGTCATGATATAATATACCTTGAAAAGAATCTCGATAAGAAAAATAAGGAAAAGTCAAAACGAGAGCAAATTAATAATATGGAGAGCACCATAGAATGAGTGAGGTTTTTAGCAAAATTTCCTCAATAATAAATTATTATAAAAATTTAATCGATAAAGATCCTTTTGTTCAGCTCAATTTGGTACCTTTGAATTATGATTTTCCAACTGATGACGACTCTAAATATACTAGTTTTTTAAAACGCTATGGTAAGGAGTATCTTAATAAAATTATATCTTCTTTTTTGAGCCTTCCTGATATTTACATTAGTGTTCTGAAAGATGCAGAGCAAAAAGGTTTAATTGAAGAGATCAAAAAAAATAGGGGATTAAAAATATCTGATGCTAAACTTGAGTTATCCCAAAATATAATAGTCAAAGGGCTTTTTGATAAATATGAGCAGGATAAATTTAAAGCTGCCTACAGTTTTAAACTTTCCTGTGATTTTTATAAAAATAAGAATTATGTTGATGCCAGGAAAGCCTTGGAAGAAGCTTTAAAATATGATCCAAATAACCCCTATATTATATTTAATCTATTTATACTTAACTATTTACTTGGTGATTTTGACAAAGTTCAGGAGTTGTTAAAGTTAATGGCTATATTGGGATTTAATGAAGTTGATTTCTTTTTGAGATAGGTAAAAGGAAAGGTGGAGTTTAGATATGAAGTTGCCTCAAAAAGATTATTACAAACTTCTTGAAGTTAGTCCTCTTGCTACTACTGAAGAAATCCAGCAAGCTTTCAGGAGGTTGGCTAGAAAATATCATCCAGATACTACGCAGAATCCTGTAGAAAAGAAAAGACTTCAAGAGATATATCAGCAATTGGTTGATGCTCACCAGTTTCTCAGAGATGAAGAAAAACGAAAGGAATACGATAATAACGTTATATTTAAATTTAGAACTCTCAGTAAGAGTCAAGTCAAGGCTAAAGCTCAATCTATTGAAAAAGAAGAACCATGGTGGAAAAAGTTGTTATCTTTAGGTAAGAAAGAAAAAGAAAAAGAAGATCCCGTAAAAAAAGCGGAACAACTGTTTTTTTTGGGTATGAGTATGACAGCAAGACAAGATGCGAAGATGATACAGACTGCTGTTTCATATTTCGAACAGGCTTACAAGTCTAATCCACAACTGTTGGAAGCTTTGTTCAATTCTGCTTTGGGATACTACAAAATTGGAGATTTTGAGAAGGCTAAAAGCTTACTCAAAGAATATTTGGCTAAAAGACCATCTGATCAAGCAGCGGATATTCTCTATAGGATCATCAATTGGTAATGTGATTATAGTTATAACAGGTCCAACTGCTGTAGGTAAAACGAAATTATCACTGATTCTATCTGCAAAAATACCAAACTGCTATATCGTTTCTGTTGATAGTAGACAGGTTTATAAATTCATGGACATAGGTACCGATAAGGTTTCTAAGGTTATTAGAAGAGAGATTCCTCATTATCTTATTGATATAACTTATCCTGATAAAGAGTTCTCTTTATTCGATTTTTTAGATAAATCGAAAAAGATAGTTGATTTTGCTATTAGAAACAAAAAGAATCTGATATTTGTAGGTGGAACAATTTTGTATATACTTTCTTTGATTGAAGGTTATAGTCTTTTACCTACTGACCCACATGTGAGACTTAAATATGAAAGGATGAAATCTGAGGATTTAAAAGATCTATTGATTGGAGTTGATAAGAAATTTAATACCAATTTTTCCCAAATCTATAAGGATAGGAGAAGAATGATAAGAATTCTGGAAGTTGTTGAGATTACAAATACTAGTCCCATAGATTTATGGAAGAAAAAACAGAGGTTCCCAATAGATTTTACTTTTATCTTGACAAATAACAGAGAAAAAATTTATCAAGATATAAGTAATAGAGTTGATAGACAAATAAAGGAAGGGTTAATAGATGAAGTAAAATTTATATTAAAGAGGTTTCCTGATTCACGTAATTTCAAAAGTATGAAAACCTATGGATATTCCGAATTGATGGAATACATAGATGGTAATAATGATTTAGAAACTGCAATTAGTTTGATAAAAAGGAATACAAAGAGGTTTGCCAAAAGACAGCTTTCTTTTATAAAAAAGATACCGGCTGATGTTATAAATCTTCAGGATTTTGATAATGAGTTCAACAGGGTTTCAGAGTATATATGCCAAAAGTTGAAATAATTGAAAAACCTAAACACTATAAGTTAACGGAAACTCATATAAATGATAAAGTGTTTTTTTTTGATGCCGTGAAGAAGATAATAAGATTTGATTTGGATTTATTCTGGATTACTGTTATAGGTGGGATAGAGCTTAAACCTTATCCAAAATATACCAACACATTTTCTTTTTATATTTATAATTATTACGAAACTCTAAAAGCTGATATTTTTGCTAAACTGAGAAATCTTGGGTTAGAATTCTCAGGAAGTTTTCAAAACTACGATTCCTTAATGAATTATATTATGGATCTAAGTGATTTTAATAGAGATTATGTATTTGCAATATATTCTAAGATTTCTGATTTTGATAGTTACGAATTCAGAGATTTTGTAGAAAAATATACAAATAATTATATGCTTAATTTGGAATCATTGTCTGTATATGGTTACTGTAAAAATATTTGTGAGGAGAGGTTCATTGTTGTTTCAGATGGGAGTTTAACTAAGTTTCATAGGTTCTCTATACCTCCAAATATGATTCTTATTGGCTTGGTAAAAGAAATAGAGAGAAATTATCTTTCTGAATTTGGTAATTATTACTTACATGGTTTACCTATTGGCAGTAGGAGCTCTGCTTTTTATCTTGTTTACAATGGATTCAGAGTTCTGAGTTTTTATTTGAATATTGGCAAATTGATAAGATTAGAAATATGGCAAGATGATCTTGATGAACTTATTAAAATAGGTTCTTTTGTATTATCTTTGTCCAATTTACCAGCTTTGTACTACAGGATGCCACAGAACAACATAGTACTTACCAAACTTGAGAGAAAATTGAAAAATTACATACTTAATGAAATTTTGTTCAATAAATTGGTCTAGTATGAAGAATCGTACTCTTGATGAATTAATAGAAGAATTGAGGAAGTATAATATTAGTGACAGGACCCTAGAAGCCATGAAGGTTGTGAAACGAGAATTTTTTGTTCTGAATAAAGAGGAGGCCTATTTTAATGAGGCTTTACCTTTTTTCAGTCAGACCACTTCTCAACCACTTGTCATTGCTAATATTATTGATGAGTTAGAATTAACTAAGGAGGACATAGTTTTGGAGGTTGGAACTGGTTCCGGGTTCCAGACTTGCTTGATTGCTTTGCTGGCCAAGAAAGTTTATTCTTTTGAAATAGATGATGAAATATATAAAGCTGCTAAAGAAAATATTGCCGGATTTATGCAACATAACCCCCATATTAAATTAGACATACATCTGTATAGAATGGATATATTCAAATCGCAAAGAGTAATTGATGACATTATAAAGTTAGAAAATAGAATAGATAAAGTGGTATTCAGTTTTGCTATAAAGAAAATACCTGACTTTATTTTGAAGAAAGTAAATGTAGTTATTGCTCCGATTGATGAATCTGATAGATATCAGAAACTAATAAAAATGATTAGAAAAGGTACAGGTTTTGTGTCCAAAGATCTGGGATATGTGTCTTTTGTGAAGGCAAGGATGGAACAATGATAAAAATAGAAAAAGCCGATATAAGTTTTAAGAAAGAAATAAAAAATCTTTACTATAAAGTTTACGGTAGTTTTTATTCTTTACCTGAGATTGTAGATGATGAATTGATGGAAGAAATTTTGTTGGATGATAACAATTGTTGGGTTGTTGCAAGAGAAGGAAATGATATTATAGGTTCTCTGATATTCAGAGTTAATAAGTCTATTTCTGTCACTAAAGCTTTAGGAGCTATAGTTATACCTTCTCACAGAGGGAAGGGAATTTTTGGTAGGATGTTTGAGTTTGGTTTAAATTTTGTGGATACCGATATAATATATGCTTTGACGAGGACTATTTCTCCAGAGCCACAGAGACTCCTTTTGAAGTATAATTTTGTTCCTCTTGGTGTTTTTCCGAATGTCAGAAGAGTCTATGCTTATGAAAATCACGGATTATATGCTTTGATAAAACCTGAAGCTTTCAAATTAAGAAGAAAAATTAATAATATTTTGCCTGAAATAAAGAATCTGCTTGCTATTCTCAAAGATATAATGATCAGAAAGTTTTTGTTAGGAGTTCTTAAGGATAGGTATCTGGAATACAGCTATTTGGAACCTTTTATTTCCGAAAGATATGATATAGTATACAGGGAAAAATTTGGCATTGATCCTAGGGAAGCAAAAAAAATTGATATAAAAGTTATAAATGTTGAAAAGGATTATTTAGAGGTTTACGATAAGTTGAGATTTAAGTTTTTCCCTTTTCATAAGCCTAATTTTAAAATATCCACAGAATTTGGTTCTGTTTTCTTGCATCTTAATATGATAGATAAACACTGTGCTATTATGGGAATAGATACCAAAAGGGAAGATTTGGAAAAAGTGTATAATCTGTTTTTTAATATTCCTTATATTGTTGATAAGTTGGATGCTAGGTATTTGGAGATTATTTCTATGACTCCAAATTATTTTAACCATTCTGTTTTGTTGGATAATGGTTTTATTCCTGCTGCTTATTTCCCGTGTCTTATACCTGAAAAAGATAAAAACGATATTTTTAGAACAGATGCTGTAATATTTTTCTATCCATATAATTTGCCACATTTTAAAAAAATGTTTGTTCCTGAGGATTTTAAACCATATATAAAGTATGTTTACTCCATGATTATAAGGAAGATAAACGAGGAACTTGATCTAAATTTGCAATAAATTAACAATTTTTAAAATTCTTCTACTGTTTCTATTGGTCGTTTTTGCGATTTTCACAAGAGTATTTTTGTATTGTTTGTTGAAAGATTTTTTTGGAGGTGATAAGGTTAATGAAAAAGATCATTTTATTTTGTTTATTTTTATCCTTAGTAAATGTTTATTCAAGGAGTTTGACCATATTGATAGGTGGTTCTTGGGATGGATGGAAGGAAATAGCAGATGAATTTTATACCAAAACTGGTATAAAGGTTAGTGTTGTTCAGGGACCTCCTTCGACTGATGCAAGAGAGATAATGTATTCTATTTCTTTACTAACAAAAACCAAAGGTTTTGATCTGATTTATCTTGATGTTGTTTGGTTGGGAAAATTTGCTTCTGCGGGTTGGCTAACTCCCATTTCCTACTTTGTTAATCCCATTGATTATTTTAGGAGGATTAATTTGGCTGAGTCCAGCTTTTTGGCTTCTCTTTACGCTGGAGAGTATTATACGGTTCCTATAAAAGCAGATGCTGGGCTTCTTTATTACCGAAAAGATTTGCTTCAAAAATATGGGTATACTGTGCCTGTTACTTGGGAAGAACTTAAAAGTGTTGCTAAAGAAATAAAATTAAGGGAAAATCAAAATGGTAATATTATTGAAGGTTTTGTTTTCCAGGGTAAACAATATGAAGGTTTGGTATGTAATTTTTATGAAGTTCTCAGGGGAATGGGATATGAGTTGATTGTTCAGCAGGAGGGAAATTTCAAACTTGCTGTGGATGAACAGAAATTGACAAAGGTTTTTGGTTATTTTGATAGTTTGGTTGAAGAGGGTGTTTCTCCAATTTCCGTTATCAATTTTGAAGAAGAAGAGTCAAGAATAGTTTTTCAGCAAGGTAAATCT
>JANXBF010000023.1:12566-16388 GCA_025057615.1 Candidatus Calescibacterium sp.
TTTTTAAAAAGAGGGGATATTCCAACCAAAATGGATCTTTTCCAGGACCCAGAGATAAAAGAAAGGATCGATTATTCGGAAACTATAATGAAATCTATTGATTTGTCAAAACCAAGAACTATTCACCCTCTTTATCCCAGGATTTCTAACATTGTTCAGGTTTATTTATCTGGAGTTATAGCTGGGAGGATGACTCCCGAAGAGGCATCTAAAAAAATGATTAAGGAGTTAAGAAAAATAATATCTCTATGATAAAAAGGAAAAAATAAGCTGGATTAGAAATTTCTTATAGATGGTATGCAAACAACTATAAATTTAGAGTTAGCGGATAAAGTTTCGAAACTTATTGCAGAAGTTAATAAGGTTGTTGTTGGACAGAAGAGTGTGATATTGAAATGTATATTGGCACTTCTTGTTGATGGGAATGTTTTGCTTGAAGGTGTTCCTGGGTTGGCTAAGACCCTTATATTTAAGACTTTGGCTGCTTCCACAGGTGGTACTTTTAAAAGGATTCAATTTACTCCTGATTTGCTTCCTGCTGATATAACTGGAACAAGGGTTTTTAATCCACAAACTCTTAAATTTGAAGTTGTGCTTGGCCCTATTTTTGCTAACTTTGTTCTTGCAGATGAAATCAACAGGGCACCTGCTAAAGTCCAGAGTGCACTTTTGGAGGGAATGCAAGAGAAACAGGTGACTATTGGTAACCAATCTTTCCCCTTACCTAGACCTTTTATAGTTATGGCTACTCAGAATCCCATAGAAAGTGAGGGTACTTACCCTTTGCCTGAAGCACAACTGGATAGGTTTATTATGAAAATCAAAATAGATTACCCAAATTTTAATGAGGAAAAAGAAATAATCCACAGAATGCAAAGTAACTTCGACCTACCAAACGTTGAAAAAGTAATAGAAATTAATGAAATAATAGATTTACAAATGGAAGTTGAAAAAGTTAAAGTTAGTAGTAAAATCGAGGATTATATAACAAAGATAGTATTTATTACACGAAAACCACATCTTTATGGTTTAAATTCTTTGTCGAAATATATAATGTATGGTTCTAGTCCAAGAGCAACTTTGGCCTTTATAAAGTTGTCTAAAGCTTTAGCTTTTGTCGAGAAGCGGCAGTTTGTTATTCCAGAAGATATTGAGTATCTTGCTTTTGACGTTCTTAGGCATAGGATAATACTTACTTATGAAGCACAAGCCGAGAGTGTTACAACAGAAGATATAATCCTTACAATAATAAAATCTTTACCTAAGATATGATAAAACATTAGGAGGTAGTAGAAATATGTTTATAAATAAGGAGTTTTTGTTCAATCTTTTGGAGCAGATTGGTCCGTCAGGATTTGAAAATGATGCTTCTAATGTATGGAAAGATTATGTTTCTAAGTTTTCTGATAATGTTTTCACTGATTATCACGGAAATTCCTTTGCTGAAATAAATAAGGGTTCTGAAGTTAGATTTTTGTTATCTGGGCATATTGATGAGATAGGTTTCATGGTTTCTCAAATTACTGAAGATGGGTTTATAAAGTTTGTTTCCATAGGTGGTTGGGATTCCCAAATACCTCAGGGACAGAGAGTTTGGATTAAATCAACTAAAACTGGAAAATTAATACCCGGAGGGATAGGTAAAAAACCCATACATTTGCTCAAGGATGAAACTGAAAAAAACAAAGTTCCTAAAATTGATGACTTATGGATAGATATTGGTGCTTCTTCTAAATCCGAAGTGGAGGAATTAATTGATATAGGCGACCCAATTGTTTTGGCTTTTTCTCCTGTGGATATAATGAATAATAATATCATGTCGAGAGCAATAGATAATAGGGTGGGGGCTTTTACAGTGGCTGAGGCTCTCAGATTAGCGAAAGATTTGGGGGTAAATTCCAATATTGTCAGTGTCGCTACCGTTCAAGAAGAGATAGGTTTAAGAGGAGCCTATACAAGTGCTTATCGTGTAAACCCCCATATTGGTATTGCTGTTGATGTTACTTTTGTATCTGATGACCCTGGAACTAAGGATTCCGCTAAAATAATTGGTGAAATAAAAGTTTCCAAAGGTCCAGTCATAACAAGAGGTCCCAATATTAATCAGAAAATTTTCCAAATTCATTTAAATGTGGCTAAAAAATACGGGATACCTTATCAAATACAACCAGCACCAAGAGGCACGGGTACCGATGCTAATATTATTCAATTAACTCGTGAAGGACCAGTGACTTCATTAATATCCATCCCTACAAGATATTTGCATACTCCTGTTGAAATATGCAACCTAAATGATCTCGACAATGCCGTCAAAATCATTGCATACACCATAAAGGAAATAGAAGAAAATTACAAATTAGAAGATTTGGTACCATTTTAGGATACAGTTTTAAAGCTATCTCAAATATCAATTTTAAAAATTTTTTATCTGTCTTGATGATTTAATATTATTTTACTTCTCCTAATTACCTCTTGTTATTTTTAGGTATTATTCCTAAGCGATAATATTTTTTCTAATTTCAGGTAGTTCAGATATTGATGAGAGTTATGATACATATGAAATTGTTTTGATATCTAATAAAAAAATAGATTTGGTGTATAAAATGAATTCAGAAGATATGGTAGTTTTGATAATATATAATTAGAAATTTAAACTAGATTTGAATAAAAATAAAATAGGATAAGTTAAATTATAGTTTTGAAATGAGTTTGGAATTGAATAGAAATTTAGGAACAGAGAAGAAAAATTATAAATATGGTTTTTCATTATACTTGTGGCTTGCATTATTCGCTATATTTATAAGCTTTTTCAGTATTATACTATTTAATTATGTGGGTAGTGATATAAGAGCTGTGAGATCTATATACAAGGAATCAAGAATGTATTACGATATAAAATCTATTCTTTCCGCTATTACTGAAATATATAGAGAAAAAAATTTTAATAGGCCATCTGACCAGCGTATAAGACAAGGCTCTTATCGCTATGCTAACGGTGTAGTAAATTACAATGTGAGGTATGAAATAAAAATAGTTGAACAGGGTACAAGCACGAACCCGAATTACCTGTTTATAAATCTTTACAAAGGTAATAAATTGTGGGCAAGAGGAATAGTAAAATGGAGAGAGAGTTTAGGTGACTTTGGCATTATAACAGCAAAAAGTACTGAACTATTTAAATCCAATTCTTTTTATTCCAACGCTACTGTATTTTCAGATATGATCATCGTTCAGGATTTGACTAATCAGGAAAAGATATTTAAAAAAGTATCAATAAAGGATACAGTAGTTGTTAATGGTAAAACAAGTATTAATTTTGAAAATTTGAAAGAGATTCAAAAATTTGCTGAGTATGTGGAGATAAATAACTCATTAAATGCTATAATGAGGTATTACAATGATTTAAGGGATGAGGTAATAAGAAAAGTTGTTGATCCAATGGTTAATTATGGTACTCAATATTCCAATGCTGGAAATATAATCTTAACTCCATATGGAGCAATATGGATAAGAGAGATTCCAAACGTTTCTTATGTTAAGATTAATTTCAATATGGATAATAACGGAAATCAAATCATTTCTTTTTTGGATAATAATGGTAATTTATTATCAACGTATATCATACTTATGTATGGTTCGTTAAATATTAATTTAGATTTTAATGATGAAGTTATTACTAATGATATTGGTATTATTAATCAAGTGAACAATAACGTTAATAATATCTCATTAGTTCCGGTTTCAAAGGTAATGAATGTAAATGGTAGGCATTATACAATATATACAAATGTTGGAGATTATAGTACGATAATATACTCTGAT
>JANXBF010000024.1 GCA_025057615.1 Candidatus Calescibacterium sp.
GGGGCACAAAAATATATCCCCCACCAGTACCCGAAATACTAATGGTAAACTGGTACAGATGTAGATACTTATCAGATAAAACTTTATCTTATCAAGATATACTAGAATTTCTGAAAAAAATAACAGAAATGCAGATCAAATGGATGCATATCGAAGTACTTAGAAAACATGATAACAAACAATTATTCTCAAAAGCACAAGGAGAGTAATATGATACATAAATCTATTTTAATAATGATGCTGCTAATATTTACATTAGCTTACTCCCAGGAGTACTTCTTGGATAAAACTCACTCAACAATAATGTTCAATATAAAAAATTATGCACAATTAGGGATCCCAACACTAGGAAGATTTAATACCTTTGAAGGAACACTAAACATAGATCATAAAGATTTTACAAAAAGTACAGCTAAAATAAAAATTTTCACAAATAGTTTAGATACAGGTGACAAAGAAAGAGATAAACACTTGTTAAGCCAGGATTTCTTTAATACCAATGAATACCCAACAATTGAATTCCACTCATCTTCAATTACTTCACTACTAAAAGACAATAGCCAGTTTATTCTAAGCGGTAAATTAAAAATTCTAAAAACAGAAAAAGAAATATCAATCTATGTGAAAAAAGAACAGGAAGGTAAAAATTTCAAGAATCAGGATATAATAATATATTCCTCACAATTCACAATAAATCGTTCAGAATTTGGCATGGATAAATACATACCATTAATAGATAACAAAGTCGATATAACAGTCTATCTCCAATTTATAAAGAGTCAACCTTAAAATGAAGAATATATGGATTTATCAAGTTTACTAAAAATAGAAACAGATAAACAAATAATAGATTACAAGATAACAACCCTAAATATACCAATATGGATATTGATCAGATTCAGTTTTTTTCTCTACTTAACTACTAAAGAACATAATTTAACTAATCCCCACCTTAAAATATCAAAATCAAAGTCATCATTTTTAGAAAAAATTAAATATTACTTATTAACACTGTGCAAACATCCTTTTACAAATAAAAAAGTAAAAGTATTAATATTAGGAAGCGCAATAAATAACGTTTTTGAGAATAACAATTACTATAACAGATTATATGACGATTTTTATCAAATTCTTAGAGACAACATTTTAATTGTTGAAAGCTCAGACAACCATAGATACTATGAACCAAGATTTTTTAAAAATGTAAAATATAGCGATATAATAGACCTTATCTCCAAAAAGCTAAGAAAAATAATATTAAAACCTACCAAAAAAGATATAGAAAGCTTAGAAGCTTTTGAAAAGTTTATAATCCCAAAAATAAAAAACCTATTTAACATAGATTGTAACCAATTCATAAAACAAACCAAAGATGACTTAAAAAATAATACTATAGCAATAACAAATATAAAAACTCTTCTTTACTCTGTATTACTCAAACTAATTCAACCGAATATTGTAATTATAGAAGATGCACACTATGGTAACAGCTCAAACTTAATAAGAATTTGTAAATTACGTAAAATAAAAGTTGCTGAATTTCAACATGGATATATAGGCAAAAATCACTTAGCATATAACTGGAACGAATCAATAAAACCATTTGTAAAAGACTTTCTACCAGACTACATGTTGTTTTGGGGCAAATATTGGGCAGATAATTCTAACATACCAGGAACAAAGAAAGAAATAGGGTTCCCTTATATCATCAAAAAAAAGAAATCAGTAGAAAAAACAGAAAAAAGCATACTAATCTTAATCATATCTTCCGGTTCAATACCAGAAGAATACATAAAATTGGCCAAATTTATAAAAACTAAGACAAAAGATGATAGACTCTTCTTTAGACCACACCCTAAAGAAAGAAAATTTGCACACCAAATATATACAGAAATAATAAATGATGGATGGATAATAGATGAAAATAACCTACATGAAACACTAAGTAAAACAATATTTTGTGTATCGTTGGAAATGACAACAGTGCTATTTGAGGCTTTACTATTCTGTAATCAAGTCATACTAATTAAAAGTAGAGCAAGTGAGATCTATATAGATAATAACTTACCATTCACAATCGTAAATGATTTTGAAGAACTGGCAGAGAAATTATCAAATAGAGATAAAACTAATATAAATCCTCATTCATACAACCATATTTTTTCAGAAAACTATGAAAATAATTTCATAAACTTCGTAAATGAAAATGTTAATAATAATTGATTATCAAATGGGTAATGTAAATTCAATATATAATATGATAAAAAAAATAGGTTATACCTCAATAATTTCTAATAATCCGAAGGATTTAGAGAAAGCTACAAAAATTATAATCCCAGGAGTAGGAGCTTTTGATAAAGGAATCGAAAATATGGAAAAACTAAAATTAATAGAAATTCTAAATCAGAGAGTAATATCAGATAAAATCCCAACCCTAGGAATATGCTTAGGAATGCAATTAATGGCTCAGAGTAGTGAAGAAGGGACCAAGAATGGATTAGGATGGGTAAAAACAAAAGTGGAAAAAATCATAGCCAATGATCCATCAATAAAGATTCCTCATATAGGCTGGAATACCATAAAAATCATAAAAAACTCAAAATTATACAAAGGAATGGAAAATCAAGAAAATAGGTTCTACTTCGCTCATTCATATATCATTCGTCCTCAAGATGATATAACCATCTCTACAACAACATACGGAATAGAATTCGTATCATCTTTTGAAAAAGATAACATAGTTGGTGTTCAATTTCATCCCGAAAAGTCACACAAATTCGGTATGCAACTCCTAAAAAACTTTATAGAAAACTACTAAGGATAACAATGTTTTTCAAAACTTAATTAAACAACAAACAATGTATAAAACACGAGTAATACCTGTATTATTGCTAAAAAAAAGAGGATTATACAAAGGTATAAAATTCAGAGACCATAAATATGTTGGCGACCCAATAAACACAGTCAGAATATTTAACGAAAAAGAAGTTGATGAATTAATAATCTTAGATATAGAAGCACATAAAGTAGGTATAGATTTTGAATATTTGAAAGAAGTGGTTAGTGAGGCTTTTATACCAATAGGCTATGGAGGAGGCATTAAATCCGTAGAAGATGCCAAAAAACTGTTCTCCATAGGAATAGAAAAAATAATTTTAAACACTTATGCAACACTAAATCCAGAATTGATAAAAAATCTATCTGAAGTTTTCGGAAGCCAAAGCATAATATTTTCATTAGATGTAAAAAAAAATTTATTAGGAAAATATAGTGTGTATATAAAAGCCGGTAAAGAAAAAACAAAGTATGATCCTATAGACATAGCAACGAAAATGGAAAAACTGGGAGCAGGAGAAATATTACTAAATGATATAGACAGAGATGGAACATTTAAAGGATACAATTTGGAATTAATCAAACAAATATCTTCAAAGCTCAGTATCCCACTTATTGCTTGTGGAGGAGCAAAAGAAATATTGGATTTCAAGAAAGCAAAACAAGCAGGAGCACATGCATGTGCAGCAGGCTCCATGTTTGTGTTTCATATGCCTCATAGAGCAGTCATCATATCATACCCTTCAGAAAAAGAACTTAAACAAATTGAATATTAACAAACAAAAATAATGGAAAAGTTTATAAAAATACTTAAAGAAAAAATAAAAAATATAAACTTTAATACCCAAAAATGTAAAAGATGTCTCATGGACGAAACAGCAAGTGGGATATCATTTTCAGAAAATGGTTGCAATTACTGCGAGGAATTTTTAAAAATCTATGAAATACTGACAAAAAATAAACCAAATTTAGATGACCTAAAAGAAAGAATAATAAGAAGCAAACCTATAAACAGTAAATATGATTGTATTGTTGGAATAAGTGGAGGAATAGACAGCTCATATACACTGGCAAAAGTCAAAGAAATAGGCTTAAACCCCTTAGCAGTTCATATGGATAACGGATGGAATAGTGAATTAGCAACAAATAATATAAAAAAGCTGATTTCCAGCCTAAATGTTGACTTATACACACATGTAATTCAGTGGGATGAATATAGAGATCTAATGCAAGCCTTCTTTGACGCTGATGTAATAGATATAGAGTTACTGTATGATAATGCCGCACTCGCAGTATGCTACCAACAAGCCCAAAAATACGGCCTAAAATTTATACTTGCTGGAACAAATACATCTACAGAAGGATTCAGAATGCCAGAAAATTGGAACTGGTACAAATTCGATAAAAAAAATATACTATCCATATCAAAAAGAAATAATGTCAAAATTAAAACATTCCCAACAATAGGAACAATAGATTTAGTATTTTTCTATAAATTCAAAAGGATCAAATGGTTTAATTTTCTTGATTATCTGGAAAATTACAATAAATTTGAAGCAATAAGCATACTGCAAGATAAGTACAACTTTAAACCTTACCCCTACAAACACTACGAATCAATCTTTACCAGATTTTATCAAGGATTTATACTCATAACAAAATTTGGAATAGATAAAAGGAAAAATCATTTATCAAGCTTAATATTAACTAACCAAATGGAAAAAAAGGAAGCTTTAGAAATACTAAAAGAAATACCCTATCCATCAGAAAAAGATTTGGTTGAAGATATAGAATTTTTTTTAAAAAAAATGAAGTGGAAAGAGAAAGAATTGGAAGAATATCTCCAAAGACCACCTAAAAAACATAGTACATATGGAACAGAAATAAATATAAGAAATTTCTTTAAAAAAATACAAAAAATATTCCCTCTACCATTATAGAAAATGTTAATAAATATAAATCTACAAGAAGAAAGTAATATTCTGAAAATACTTGATAGGGACAAAAATGTTTTCATCACGGATCTAATAAAAGTGGATAAACAAATAAAAGAAGAAATACAAAATTCATCTTTTTTGGTTATAGGAGGAGCAGGAAGCATAGGTAGCCAAGTAACTAAACAAATTTTTAAACTTAATCCTAAAAAATTACATGTAATAGATATTTCAGAGAACGAATTAGCAGAATTAGTAAGAGATTTGAGAAGCTCTATAGGATACATAAAAGGTGAATTCAAAACTTTTACAATTGACGCTAACTCAAAAACATACAATAAACTGGTTGATAGCAACAAATACGATTACATACTCAATTTTTCTGCTATGAAACACCTTAGAACTGAAAGAGACATATTCAGCTTAATAAGAATGTTAGAAACCAACATATTTCTTGTTGAAAAAACAATAAAATTATCTATTGAAAAAGGTACAAAAAAGTATTTTTGTGTTTCAACAGATAAAGCAGTTAATCCAACTAATCTAATGGGAGCCTCTAAAAAAATAATGGAGGAAATCTTGAAATCTTACATGGACAGAATAGCAGTCTCCTCTGCAAGATTTGCAAACGTTATTTTCAGTAATGGCAGTATAACATACAGCTTTTTGAAAAGAATAGAAAAAAATCAACCCATAACAGCACCCAATGATATAAAAAGATACTTTATAACACCCTATGAATCCGCAATACTATGTATAATCTCAGCGATAATTGGTAAAAACGAAATTTTCATCCCAAAACTAAATCATCATCACCTAAAAACACCTTGGCAAATAGCAAAAAATCTACTCAAACTACTGGATATTGAACCACATATATGCAATACAGAAGAAGAAGCAAGAAAATCAGTAGGTATAAACAAAAAAAAATGGCCATGCTTTATATCTGAAACAGATACAACAGGAGAAAAAAATATAGAAGAATTCTACTATAAAAATGAAAAAATTACAAATAATATATTTAAAGACATATCAGTAATAAAAATGGATTCAACAAATGGCGAGATAGATTACTTTATAAAATCTCTGAAGAAAAGTATTAGCTCCAATAATTTAACAAAAGCAAAAATAGTAAAACTATTTGAAGATTTCATCCCAGGATTTAAACATATGGAAACAAACAAATATCTCGACGATAAAATGTAATGAATACATTCATCATAGCAGAAGCAGGAGTTAATCACAACGGTAAAATTGAAACTGCTTTTGAAATGATAGACATAGCTTTATATGTCGAAGCAAATGCAATAAAGTTTCAAACCTATATTACAGAAGAATTAGTATCAGAAAGTTCAGTATTAGCAGAATACCAAAAACTTTCCGGATTTAAAAATCAATTTGAAATGCTCAAAAAATACGAGCTAACCTTTGAAGATTTTGAAAAAATAAAAAAATATTGTGATTCTAAAGGCATTATGTTCATGTCATCTCCTTTTGATCTTAAAAGTGCTTGTTTTCTCAATAAATTGGGATTAAAAATATTCAAAATAGCCTCAGGAGAAATTACTAACTATCCTTTACTCAAACAAATAGCAAAATATGGTAAAAAAGTAATCTTGTCCACAGGAATGTGTAATTTAATAGATATAGAAAAAGCAATAAACATATTAACCAAATTTGGTTTAGAAAGAGAAAAAATAGCTCTAATGCACTGTAATACTGAATATCCAACCAAATTTGAAGACGTAAATTTAAGAGCGATACAAACACTAAAAGAAAAATTTAATTTAGAAGTTGGTTTTTCAGATCATACAACAGGAATAGAAGCATCTATAGCAGCAGTAGCATTAGGAGCCAGTATAATAGAAAAGCATTTAACACTGGATAGAAATATGGAAGGACCAGATCACAAAGCAAGCCTAGAACCAAATGAATTTAAAAGGTTAGTCCAAGCAATAAGAAACGTAGAAAAGTCCTTAGGAGACGGAATCAAAAAACCCTCAACTTCAGAAATAAAAAATATAGAAATAGTAAGAAAGACCATAGTAGCTAAAAAGGAAATAAATCCAGGAGAAGAATTTTCAGAAGATAATATAACAACTAAAAGAACCGGAAAAATCGTTTTGGATCCAATGGAATGGGAAAATATACTCGGCAAAAAAGCTAAAAGGAAATTCAATAAAGATGAACCTATAGAGGTATAAAATGATAAAAGGCATTTTGCTGGCCGGAGGCAATGGAACTAGATTATATCCAATAACAGAATGTATATCAAAACACCTTCTGCCTGTATATGATAAGCCTAATGATATACTATCCTTTATCAGTACTAATGTTAGCTGGCATAAGAGAAATACTATTGATATGTACTCCAAAAGACTTGGATAAATTTAAAGACTTACTCGGAAATGGTAAAAATTGGGGAATAAGCATCTCTTACAAAATTCAAGAAAAACCAAATGGTATAGCAGAATCATTCATTATAGGAGAAGATTTCATTAGCAACAGTAATGTATGTTTAATTTTGGGAGATAACATATTTTATGGACAAGGATTTACTCCAATACTAAGAAAAAGTTCCCAAATAAGTAGAGGAGCCATAATTTTTGCATACAAAGTTAGTTAAAAAGTTAAAAAACCCTGAAAGATTTGGAGTCGTAGAATTTGATAAAATTTTATTGCCACAAGTATAGAGGAAAAAACAACAATCCCAAAATCAAACTACGCAAGTAACAGGGCTATATTTTTATGACAATAAAGTGGTCCAAATAGCAAAAAATATTAAACCTTCAAAAAGGGAGAATTAGAAATAACCTCCGTAGATAAGGAATACCTTAGAATAGAACAACTAAAAGTAGAAATCCTAGGTAGAGAATTTGCATGGCTAGATACTGGAACTTTTGATAGTCTATTGGAAGCAAGCTAATTCATTCAAACTATAGAACACAGCCAGAGCTATAAAATAGCTTGCTTAAAATAGCATACAATAATAAAGAAAACTCCAGAACCTATTATTTATATTTAATAATCTTAGGTATTTTTGTCTTCTGTATTGGTTCAGCCCCCTACATAGCTTTTGGTAAACCGCCACATTCACTGGAATGGGAATCACGTCATCAGTTGCTGCTACCACTTGGATTTTCCCTTTTACTCCTCTATCTGACTAAACCCATCTTCATAGGCCTAAGATTATCACCATTAAACTTATACATAGCGAACTTTTTCCTAATATTCACATTTATAGTATACCATATGGTAATTAATTTAAATTATCAAATAGACTGAATATATCAGAAAAGCATAATTGAGAATTTTAAAACAAATAAAGTCATAAGAGATAACAATACTTTTCTAATTGAATTAGATTTAAATGATAAACTAGCCCAAAAAGAAAATTCAGCTTTCATGAGATAACATGTATGTCAAGAGAAACCTTCAAAATCGACGATAAGATGTTCGTCTATAATCTAAAGAGTTAGATGAATTCAGCAAATACCAAAAGTATAAACAGTACAATTTTTATAGTTGGCCTGGAAAAAAAGGAAATATATAAGGTTTACATAAAAGATAACATAGGAATCATTGGGCTTGAAGATAAACTAAAAATGTTAATCAAACTAAGATATTACCAACTGTTTAACCAAGAAAAATTCATAAAAGAAATCAGAAAACTAACTTCAATAAAAGTAGAAAAGATATAGATGAAATATAGAATTTGTGTTTTTACAGGAACAAGAGCAGAATACGGATTATTAAGACCATTAATTCAAGAAATCAAAAGTGATAAGGATTTAGAATTGAAACTTATAGCATCCTGCATGCACCTCTCTCCAGAGTTTGGATTAACATACAAGGAAATAGAAAAAGACAAGATTGAAATTAATGAGAAAATAGAAATATTAATGTCTTCCGCCACATCAATAGGAACAATAAAATCTATAGGTGTAGGTTTAATAAGTTTTCCAGAAATTCTTTCTAACCTAAAACCAGATTTATCAATAATTCTGGGAGACAGATTTGAAGCTCTGGCATTTGCCATCTCTTGCTATTTCCTTAAAATACCAATTGCACACTTATATGGCGGAGAGGTAACTTACGGATCATTTGACGAAAATATAAGACATTCTATAACAAAACTTAGTTATCTGCATTTCACATCTACAGAAGAATATAGAAAAAGAGTTATACAATTAGGAGAAGACCCTAAACGAGTTTTCAATGTAGGTTCCTTATCAATAGATAATATTAAAAAACTTATTTTTTTAAACAGAAAAGAATTGGAAGAAAAACTAAGTATAAAATTTAAAAAAATCAACTTTCTCATAACTTATCACCCAGAAATGTCAGAAGAAAATACAGAAAAAGGAATAGAAAATTTATTAAAATCATTAGAAGATTTCTATAATAGTGAAAAAGATTCATTGTTTATTTTTACAAAATCCAACGCTGATCCATATAATAACATAATAAACTTAAAAATAGAAGAATTTACAAAGAAATATCCCTCTAATTCAGTTCTCTTTGATTCTCTAGGAGAAGTACTATATCTATCAACAATGAAAGAAGTAAACGCTATTATTGGAAATTCATCTAGCGGTATAATTTACTCATCCTCATTCAAAATACCCGTCGTAAATATAGGAGACAGGCAAAAAGGTAGAATAAAACCACAAAATGTAATAGATTCTTCAATCAACTATTCAGATATAAAAAAAGCAATAAAAAAATCTCTGTCACATGAGTTTATATCTACTATAAGGTTTACAAAAAATCCATATGGGGTAGGAAATTCAGCAGAAAAAATTAAAAATATCATAAAAAAATTCTTGCCAATAAAAAATCCAGTGAAAATTTTCTTCGATATAAATCATGATAAATAATGAAAAATACTCAGATTATTTTATTTCGTACAAATCTACAATTATGCAAACACTTGACAAACTTAATCGAATAAAAAATAAATCCCTAATTGTTGTAGACGATGAAAATAGAATAATAGGAACATTAACAGACGGAGATATAAGAAGATACATTTTAAAAACTGGTAAAATAGAAGGAAAAGCCTTAGATGCTTGCTGTAAAAACCCAATAATATCTGATAAAAATTATAACAAAATCGAAATATTACAGAAAATGAAATCCCAAAATATAAAGATTATTCCCGTTATAGATGAAAATAAAAAAGTAGTAGAAATATTAGTAAATGAAGATGATAAAATCAAAACAAAAGTTCTAAAACAATTAAAAACACCAGTGTTAATAATGGCTGGAGGAAGAGGAAAACGATTGGATCCAATTACCCAAATAATTCCTAAACCGCTTATACCTCTTGAAGAAAACAAAACAATCATAGAAATAATTATGGAAAAATTTGCAGAATACGGAACAAAAGAGTTCTGGATTTCTCTAAATTATAAATCTTCTCTAATCAAAAATTATTTATCAAGTCTAAAACTACCATACAGAATAAGGTATATCCAAGAAAATAAGCCTCTTGGAACAGCAGGTAGCCTCTCTTTAATTAGAAATAAAATAAAATCTGAAAATCTAATCATAAACAATTGTGATATAATCGTAGAAATAGATTATTCAAATCTAATAGAATTTCATGAAAAAAATCATAATGACATTACTATCGTTGGATGTATAAAAAATTATAAGATTCCTTATGGAAAATTGGAAATAGAAAAAGGAGGAATAATAAAAAAAATAAATGAAAAACCCGAATTAAACATTATAATAAATACAGGATTATATATAATAAAAACAGAATTAATTAACAACTTAAAACCCAATAACTTTCTTAATATGAATGATTTTATAGAGGATTGCATAAAACAAAAAAGAAAAGTAATCTTATATCCAATTCATGAAAATCAATTCATAGATATAGGAGAATGGGATAAATACAAAAAAGCAATAGAAAGTATTTTGAAATGATAGATAATAAAAAGATATTATGCATAATACCTGCAAGAGGTGGGAGTAAAAGATTACCAAGGAAAAATGTAAAACCACTACTTGGAAAACCACTAATATCCTGGACAATAGAACAAGCAAAAAGAAGTAAATACATAGACAGAATAATAGTATCAACAGAAGATGAAGAAATAGCAAAAATAAGTGAACAACATGGAATATATATCCCATTCCTAAGACCAGTAGAATTAGCACAAGATAATACCCCTACAATCAATGTGATAGAACACGTGATTAATAAGCTAGAAAAAAAACCAGATATCATAGTACTTCTTGAACCAACATCACCAATAAGAAAAAAAACAGACGTAGATAATATGATACACAAACTCCTAGAAAGATATGATGACTTCGATTCGATAGTCAGTATAGGAGAAATTCACTTAGAAAAACCAAATCTTGCTCTAAAAATACAAGGAGAATATATAAAAAAATATATCGATGATTTACCCACAAACGAAAAATCCTTTTTTCCTTACGGAGTAAGTTATATCTCCAAAACATCAACTTTATTGCAACAAAAAACTTTTTTACAAAAAAGAACTACATTCTACATCC
Organism: Candidatus Calescibacterium sp.; assembly: GCA_025057615.1. Lineage (GTDB taxonomy): Bacteria > DRYD01 > DRYD01 > DRYD01 > DRYD01 > DRYD01. The sequence continues at coordinate 11,307 of JANXBF010000024.1, forward strand.
TTGAAAGATATCAGTGCTATGAAATAGATGACATATACGATTTCATCTGCATAGAATCTATCATGAAATACCTACTAGAAAAGGGAGAAATACTATGAAATTCCTGATCATAGGTCTTGGTTCAATGGGAAAAAGAAGGATAAGAAATTTACTAGCTCTAGGATACTCAAATATATTCGGATATGATATCAGAAGCGACAGAAAAGAAGAAGCCAAAAATAAATATAACATAGTGATAGTAGACGATATCAATAGTATCGAAGTTGATGCAATAATAATTTCAACTCCTCCCGATATACACAAAGATTATATTCTATGGAGTCTAGAAAAAAAGATTCCTACTTTTGTAGAAGCCGGAGTTATCCCAGAACATGGAAGAGAAATATACAAACACAAAGATAGTAGAAATTTAATCTATCCATCATGTACATTTAGATTTCATCCGGCAATAAAAGATATAAAAAATATAATAAAATCTAACAATTTTGGAAAAGTAACAAACTTTAACTACCATTCTGGACAATACCTACCAGATTGGCACCCATGGGAAAGTATTAAAGATTACTATGTATCAAAAAAAGAAACAGGTGGAGCAAGAGAAATAGTAGTTTTCGAATTGATATGGATCTGTGATATCTTTGGCTATCCAATCGAAACCAAGAGTTTTATAGGTAAAACAATAGATCTAGAATGTGAAATAGATGATACATACATGATAATAATGAAATACCCAAATTTCTTCGGAGCACTCATAGTAGATGTAGTATCCAGAACCCCAACCAGAAAGCTGATAGTAAACCTAGAATACGGCCAAATACTATGGGATACTAAAAATACCATAGTCAAATTGTTTGATGCTCACCAAAAAAGATGGGTATACTACGAACAACCAGAAGGAACAACATACCAAGGATATAACAAAACCATCATAGAAGAGATGTATATAGAAGAGATAAAAACATTCATTGACTCCATTAAAGGCATAGCTAAATTCCCATATTCCCTAGAAGAAAACATAAGAGTACTAGAAGTATTGGAAAAAATAGAAAAATCCCAATGAACTACAGGCAAAGATTACTATCCCTAATACCAGGTGGAGCACATACATACTCCAGAGGATATGATCAGTTCCCTGCAAATTGTCCACAAATTCTAACAAAAGGTAATAAATGTTATATCTATGATATAAATAATCGAAAAATTTTGGATTACGGCATGGGTCTAAGAAGTGTGATCTTAGGATATAACAATAATGAAGTTAATAGAAAAGTAATTGAAGCAATAAAAAAAGGGAATAATCTGACTTTGCCAAGCTTATTAGAATTAAAAGCTGCAGAAACTATTACCAATTTGATAACCACTGCAGAAATGGTCAAATTTGCAAAGAATGGATCTAATGTTACAACAGCTGCCGTAAAACTAGCAAGAGCATATACAGGTAGAGATTATGTAGCCAGATGTATAGATCACCCATTTTTTAGCTTCGATGACTGGTTTATAGGATCAACAGTTATGAACAAAGGAGTGCCCAAGCAAATAAGTGATCTAACAATTACTTTCAAATATGGAGACCTGAAAGATCTTGAAAATCTATTTGAAAAATACCCAAATAAAATATCCTGTGTGATAATGGAAGCAGCAACCACAAATCATCCTCCTCAGGGATACCTGCAAAAAGTAAAAGAAATTTGCCACAAAAACGGTGCACTCTTCATTTTAGATGAAATAATAACTGGATTTAGGTGGCACTTGAAAGGAGCACAGTACTACTACAATATTGACCCTGATTTATCAACTTTCGGTAAAGCAATGAGTAATGGATTTTCAATAGCAGCATTAGTAGGAAAAAAAGAATTCATGAAACTAGGCTCAATAGAATTAGAAGGACAGGAAAGAGTATTTCTATTATCTTCTACTTATGGAGCAGAAATGACAGGCTTAGCAGCATTTCTTGCAACTCTTAATATACTTCAAAGAGAGAATGTAATAGAATACATATGGAAATATGGTGAAAAATTGATACAAATATTTAATAAGAAAGCAAAAGAAATTGGAATACAAGAATACTTCAAAGCAGACGGAATACCATGCTCACCATGGTACATAACTTACAATAGCAAAAAACAAATATGTTTAGGAATGAAGACCCTATTTTTACAAGAAATGATAAAAAATCGTGTATTCATACCATGGATATCTATAAGTTACAGCCATACTCAAAAAGAACTAGAAATAACAGAAAAAGCCATAGAAAAAGCACTAAAAGTATACTCCCTAGCACTGGAAGATGGATACCAAAAATACCTAGAAGGGCATATCATAAAACCTGTATTTAGAAAGTATAACTAAATTAACAAGGATAATTAAATTAATGTCAGATATAAAATACATAAAATCCCTACAAGCAAACAAAGAAATATCAAAACAATATTACTTAAAATCAATAACTAAAACGTATCAACAGAAATTTCTGGAAGAAAAAATACTTTCAACAATCTTAAAAGAACTAAAGGAAGAACCAAAAATAATATTAGATATTGCATGTGGAGCAGGCACACTAACATATCACATAAGTAAAATCTTTTCAAAATCAAAGTTTATACTTATAGATCTTAATCCAGAAGCCATAGAAATAGCTAAAAAAATTAATGCAAACTTAGAAAATGTTGATTATCTAGTTGAAGATTTCAATAGTACATCTATACCTGAAAACTTCTCGGACTTGAGTTTATGTATACAGACGATACTATCCATCTCAAAACCTAAAAAATTTATTGAACAAATAATAAGAGTTACTAAAAAAGATAAATACTTTATATTATCTGGTTTATTTAACCTAGAACATGATGTAGATATTTATTGTAAAGTTAGAGATTTAACAAGAAAAAACAAAACTAAGCTAATCTACAATACATTCTCATATGAAACAATCTCAAGATGGATAGCCTCAAAAGTACAGCATTTCAATATAATACCATTTGATCTTCCTGAACCACTACCCAAGGAATCCAGAGGATTAGGTTCATATACCATAAAAACACATGACAATAGATACCTAACTATATCTGGTGGAATGCTATTACAGTGGGGATTTCTGGTAGGAAAAAAGTAGAAAATAACTAAGAAAATAAAATGGGAGGAAAAAATGCTAAAAATAATACAGAAAATTTTTGGAAGCAAAAATAAAAATAGAAAAGTTATACAAATAGCTGTAGTGGATATTGCTAGTATTTGCAATGCTAAATGTCCATTCTGTTCAAGAAACCACATGCCTCAGAAAGGTAAATTAATAGATATAGAAGACTTTAAAAAAATAGTATATAAACTGAAAAACTCTGAATATACTGATATAAAGGAATTTAGACTTTATGCAACAGGTGAACCAACCTTACACCCTAAGCTAGATGAAATTATAAAAATATCAAAAGAGAATTTCCCTTACGTAACATTATCAACAAACTGTACCAATATAGCAAAATACAAAGAATCTTTATCAATAGTTGATCATTTGTAATATTCAATCGAGGGTTGGGACAAAGAGTCATATGAGCTACTAAGGTTTCCTCTAAAATTTGAAAATACAATAAAAAACTTAGAAGAATTTACAAACTACTTAGAAAATAAAACAAATAAGCCTTTTAGAAACATAAACCTAATTGTTACAAAAGAAACAAATATACCTAAGTTTGTAGAACTATGGGAAAAATATGTAGACGAAATACATATAAACCCTATGTATCCTATGCTCAAATTTGATACTACAGAAAATAAATTTATCAAAGTAATAAATAAAGATCTAAAAATTTTTGAATCAGTTAGTCTAAAGAATAATCCATACTGCAGCTATCCATTCAATGCCCTAACTATTAATCCAGATGGTAAGATAATGGTGTGTTGTGCAGATTTTTGGGGCTATCTCAATCTAGGAAATATATTGAAAGATGAAATACAGGAAATTCTCAATAATGAAAATAGAAAAAGACTACAAGAACAATTTACTAAAAATAAGCTTAGCGTATGCAAAGAATGTTACGTTCTCCATCAAATAGATCCAGATTATTTCAGCTATGTTCAAAAGCAACTATCAGAAATAGAAGCAAAAACAAAACAGAAAATAAAATTTTTTTTCTCAGAAACAATATCATTATAATTAATAAAAACATGTAAAAACGAAAAAATGGTTCATTTTCTTAAAATTTCATTAAGTGCAGTTTTTATATCAGTTGAATGTTTTCTTTTACCAATAATGAGAGCTGCAGATATACCATATTGTCTACCATTTATTTCTTTCAAGTATGTTCCAGGAACAACAACAGAATTTTCAGGAACCTCTCTTTCAAAGATCTCACCTGTATTGACATCTATAATTTTGGTGCTTGATGTTATAGAAACGTTGGCTGCCAAAACAGCCCCTCTTCTTACAATAACTCCCTCCACTATTATACACCTTGATCCTATAAAGCAATCATCTTCAATAATCACAGGCATAGCGGAGGGTGGTTCAAGAACTCCACCTATACCTACACCCCCAGCAAGATGAACATTCTTACCTATCTGAGCACAAGAACCAACAGTGACCCAAGTATCAACCATGGTATTACTCCCAACATAAGCACCAACATTAATAAATGAAGGCATAACAATACAATTTTTCTCTATAAAACTTCCGTATCTTATAATAGCACCAGGTACTACCCTATATGTTCCATCAATCTTTTTCAATGGTAATTTATCAAAGTATTCAAAACTTCCAAATTTTATTTTCTTACTTTTAGTTATAGCAAAGTACAATAGAATAGCTTTTTTTACGTATTCATTAACAAACCAATTTCCATCCCTATTCTCAGCAACCCTTAAATTACCACTGTCAAGCAATTTCAT
>JANXBF010000025.1 GCA_025057615.1 Candidatus Calescibacterium sp.
TTATCCGACAAATATCATCTATACCAAGATATGCAATATTTTTTCCAGTTCAGAATGAACAGGGTAGATTTGAATATTTAGGTTTTATTTCAACTATTGACAGAGTTGCACCAGATGATAGCGGATTCTTATATTTTGTTACATTCAGAACAACTGATAACTCTCCAACTTCTTATACTCCCACACTTCAGTCAGGTCCAATAAATTCAATAGACCAGATAACAAGAAATAACATTAACACATTAACAATAAACGGTATAAATTTAAGTCCAAGAGCAAGCAGAAGTATAGTTCTATTATCAAATAACATCTATGTTTTTGAGGTAAGAACAAACACTTCGAATCGCTCGGTGTCAATAAAAATGAATTTTCTAAAAAGAACTGTAGGAGAAAACACAAACCAAACAGTAGGAGCTTCCCTCTTTGTTATAACAATGAATAAGTTTCAGTAAACCGTAGATATCTAAAAAAATTACATATTGAAGGAAGGGTTGCAATTTTTGTCCAATTACAAGAAAGTGAAAGATGTTTCAACATTAGGTTTCAGATACAGGGCTCTATTCCCAATACCTCTAGCAATAATTACAATCATTTTAGCAAACCCAAACATAAGTTCCTTAATAACAGGGACAATTCTAATACTAATTGGAGCAATATTAAGAACAATCTGTTTAGGTTATTTAGGAGTTAAAAGCAGAGATGAAACCCCAAATATTGCAAATTTAATAACCGCAGGGCCTTACAGATACACCAGAAATCCCGTATATATAGCTAATACACTGATAGCAAGTGGATTGGTAATCTTTGCTTTTGGAGGATACGGAATAGTAATAACGATAATCATTACAATAATAACAATTAGTATTTATATAGCGTTTTACAATTTTTTCGTTATACCTGCAGAAGAAAAGTTTCTCGAAGAAAAGTTTGGAGAAAGTTATCTAAAGTATAAAAGTTCTGTCCCAAGATGGCTAATAAATTTAAAGAAAATCCCTCAACAAGGTAGATTCAGGTTAACACCAATCTTGAGAACAGAATACTGGACCTGGATGCTAATTATTTCAATTTATACAATAATTCTTATAAAGGGGAAAATAATTAAGATATAATATGAGGTTAATGTATTTAGGGCATTCTTCCATACTAATAATAACACGTAAGGGTTCAAGGATAGTCATTGACCCATATAATCTCAAGGTAAATAGAAAATTTCCCTCATTAGAAGCTGATATAGTTTTAATATCTCATGATCACCCTGACCACAATGGGGGTTTTCTCGTAAAAGGAAACCCCAAAATTCTCAGGAGAACATCGAATTTTTTATCCTCCTTTGAAATAAAAACACAAAAAAATGAAACAATAGAGTTCTTAGCAATACCAACTTTCCATGACAGTTTCGAAGGCAAAAAATTTGGGCCAAATACTATATGGGTATTCAACATTGATGGCATAAGAGTAAGTCATTGTGGAGATCTGGGGCATACACTAAAAGAAAACCATATCAAAGAAATAGGTATTGTTGATGTCATGATAGCACCAGTAGGTGGAGGAGGATATACGTTAGGGCCCAAAGAATTCTTGGTTGTTATGGAACAGCTAAAATCAATGATCTCCATACCCATTCATTATAAAACCTCCTTTACAACATGGATCAGTTCATCAGTTGATGAAATAAATTATCCAGGAAAAGAAATTTTCCAGGATTATGAAATAACTATTCAAACTTTACCACAGTTACCAAAAATATTCGTGTTCCCAGAAGAAATATGGAATAAAATACCGAATGAAATAACCTTTGATGAAACTTCTTAGTCTAATACAGAGGATAAAAGCTGATTCAAAGTTTGCAAAGAAAAAAAAACTAACGATAATTGATGATTTAGAAACATTTAAAACATTTCTGAAATTGAAATCGTATTACAAATTTCCAATAGAGAAAATCTTCACAAACTCAAGAATCGATTTAGATAAACTACAAATAGATATCCATTTTGGAAATTTTAAAAATGATATAGAGTTCATAGAGGAGGAAACTCTAAAGAAAATACTAAATATTGACAACCCTCAAATATGTGTATTGATAAGGATTCCAGAAAACATATACAATTACTCTGATAACTTTGTTGATTCGTTAAAGGAAGATGGAATATGCATAATTTTAGATTCTATACAAAATCCATGGAATTTGGGTGGTATACTGAGGACAAACTCCGCTTTCAATATTTTCAATGTTATACTATTGGGTAACTCTGTTTTTCCTCTTAACCCAAGGGTTATAAGAGCATCAAAAGGATACGTTTTTGAACAAAATATAAAGATATTTAATACAAATGAATTAAAAGAGATATTGAGTAATTTGGAAGAAGAAATAGAAGTTTTCTTTTTAGAAAATAAGGAACCATCTGAAAATATAAATGATTTAGAACTAACCCAAAAAATCTCTTTCTTCATACTCGGTAATGAAGAAATCGGGATAAACAAAGAGGTTAAGGAAATTTTTAAAAAAAGTAAATCAATAAAGATAAAGGTTAGAATAGAAAGCTTAAATGTATTCGCAACCCATTCAATATTGGCATTTTCTTTATCAAAAAATAGGGGATTTTTTAAATAATTCAACAAATATAAAGTAGGGAAGGTGGTAAGCTATGTTAATAGTAAGTAGAAAAACTTTATATTCCAAGGATAATTTCACTTGAAACTTAATAAAGTTCTTTGAAATTGAAGATAGCCAAGATTTTCTGAAAGTTCAAGAAGAAATGGTCGAGCTTTATCAGAAAGCCTACGAAGAAATGGATGATTATTACTACAAAAATAGCAAAGACGTATTTAACTATATAGAATGGCTATACAATCATAACAGAGACAGTGCACTGATAATATTGGCTAAAAAAGATAATCAAATTATAGGATTCATAGCAGGAGATACTCACTATTATGATAAAGACTCATCAAACTATGTAATGAATATACATGAATTAGTAGTAAAAAAAGAATTCAGAGGTTTGGGTATAGCCACACAACTGATATATGAATTTATAAATAGGTCAAAACAAAAAAATAAAGAAAAAGATAAAAAAGTTAATGGTGTTATATTGTGGGTAGGTAAAAACAATCAAAAAGCTCTTAGACTCTATACCAACTTAGGATTCTCCGTACAATATAAAACAAATAAATGGATAAAAATGAGAATGAATATTCTATAAAAAATCATTTAGTTATCAGAAGGAAGAAATTTTTGTAAATAGAATTTTAAATTATGACAAAATTTTATTTTCGAGGTTTTCAAAGTGAGTAGGATTTGTATTAAATGTGGGAACAGTAATCCGGATTCCGAAAATTATTGTTTGAAATGTGGCGCTCCTTTACCAAAAATATCTCAGGCAGTTGCTCGGCCCGCAAGAGTAAAAGTTACAAAAAACTATGACACAATAAGATTGAAAGTTGAACAGCTTCTATCTTATGAAATATCTTATGAAGAATATTACGAAATTTTAGATAATATGTATTACAAAATAGAAGAAGCAGGAAACATGGTAAGTAACATGGAAATACCGGAAGATTTATTACCATATTTCAAAGAGCAAATAGAAATAGGATTGACAGGTATAGATATGTTTCTTCAGGCAATCAATGAATTGAAGGTTCTCCCTGAATTATTGGAAGAATTAAATAATGCTCAAAATGAAGAAGTAAGAGAAAACTTATTTCAAGAGATAGACAAAATTAAGGAACAAGGGTTGAATTTGGCAGCTGAAGCCACAGAACATCTGAACATTGCTCTTGATATGGCAATTGAAAATATGTCAAAATGGAAAGAAGAAGATTTTGGTGCAGGTTATTATGTATGAATGTATGCTAAAACTTTCACCTTCTTTTCAAAACCCCCATTCATAGTAACTGAGTGTCACATTTCCAAAGGTATTCCATCTTTTAACATAGTGGGTTTACCCTCGAAATCTATACAAGAATCAAAAGATAGGATAAAAAGCGCACTAAACTCAATAGGTATCACACTACCACCAAAAAAAATTACCATAAACCTTAATCCAGTAGATGTAACCAAACATGGTAACCATTTCGATCTACCGATAGCAGTTTCTATTCTCAAAGCCATGGATTCTTTGAAACTTGAAGACAATATACTTTTGGCTGGAGAAATATCATTGAGTGGCTCAATACTACCAGTAAGAGGAATACTAAACTATATACTAAATTTAAGAGATTTTTTATCTAATTACAGTTTCTTAATTTTACCCGTGGCAAATAAAGATGAGATATCAATACTAAAAAATTACTTGCCACTTAAAATAAAATTCATTTCTTCACTATCGGAAATATTTAATATAGAAAATAAAAGTATTTGCAATGATTTTGAAGAAAAAAATGTTGAAATATCCAATGAAGAGTTATCAGATTTATTCAATAATATAAGGGGACAAGATCTAGCAAAGTATGCTCTTGCAGTTTCAGTAAGTGGGAAACATAATGTTCTGATGATAGGTCCACCTGGGACAGGTAAATCAATTTTATCTAAATCTGCTCTTTGCCTTTTCCCGCCTCCAACAGAGAAAGAATTCATAGAAATTGCTCAAATATACAATTTAGCTGGATATGACTTTGACTATTGGATAAAATTTAAAAAAGTAAGACCATATAGGAACCCCCATCACACCTCGTCATACGCTTCAATAGTTGGAGGTTCAAAAGATGCCAAATTAGGAGAAATAACGCTTGCTCACAAAGGAGTACTTTTTTTAGACGAATTTCCAGAATTTAACAGAAGCGTTATAGAATCTCTAAGAGAACCTCTAGAAACCAAAAAAATAACTATTTCTAGAGTTGAATCAAAAGTGGAATACCCATGTGATTTCTTATTGATAGCAGCCATGAATCCCTGTCCATGTGGATACTATAAAACGAATATCAAAGAATGCACATGTTACAGTAGCCAAATATCAAAATACTGGTCCAAAATATCAGGCCCAATTATTGATAGAATAGACATTTTCATAGAAGTGAGCAATATAACTTTTGAAGAAGCTTCAGCAGAGAAAAACACAACACATCAATACTTCCTTGATCTAATATATAACTCTTATAAAAACAGAGAAAAAAGAAACCAAACCAAATATAATTCAGAATTATCAATAGAAGAGATAAATGAATATTGCTTAGCAAAGTTGACATTCAAAGCAAAAGAAATCATAGAAAAAATATATGAAAAACAAAAACTATCAATAAGGAAATTTCATAAGATACTAAAAATCGCAAGGACAATAGCAGACATAAACCTACAAGACCAAATAACAGAAAACTCAATATTGAACGCATATAAACTTTCCATAAACAGATACTTGGAATAAAGGTAACAACATCCCAAAAGGAGAATTTAAAATAGGAGCAAAAAGGTAAGACTAATGAAAGTTTTCAATACCGGTGAAATAATATTCAATACCTATGAAGTTTTGGAGTTACTTAACTCAGGAGGAATGGGTAATGTTTATAAAGTCAGACATCTAAAAATACCTAAAATTTTCGCAATCAAACAGTTAAAGTTAGAACAGTATAAAAACCTTTTTATAGAAAGTTTCATATCAGAAATCTCTATTTTAAGACTTATAAAACATCCAAACATATCTAAATTTTACGATAGCCTTTATTTCAATAACAATTTTTTCTACGTTATGGAATTCATAGAAGGGGAAGATATAAAAACATATTTTAGAAAGAACAATGATTTATCAGAAGAAAAAATCCTTAAATACTTTATAATGTCACTTAATGCAATAGATTATCTTCACTCAAGATCAATTATACATAGGGATATAAAGCCTTCAAATATAATGGTGGATTTCCAAAATGACAGTGTTAAGATAATAGACTTTGGGATATCCAATTTTCTGAACAACAATATTATTTTTGTTAGTCCAGGATACTCACCCCCTGAGCAATATCAGAGACTACCACCACAACCTTACAACGATATATTTTCCCTGGGAATGACATTTTTAGAAATTATATCCAACATTAAACCATTTGAACAAAAATCCAATTTTGATAAGGAACTACACAAAAACTATCTTGAGAAAGCAACAGAGAAATCTAAAGAAAAAATATCAGATATCTTTCTAAGAGTACTATTAAAATGCGTTGAGTTAGACCCTTCAAAAAGGTTTCAAACAATATCAGAGATAATTTCAACTCTAAACAAAGATAACCTGAAAATTGATAACGCCTACTTAATAGAATTCAATAAATATATAGAAAAAGTCGAAAGGATTTCAAAAAATATTGAAAAAATTTTTCAAGATACATTCGCCCAAAATTTTATGGGATATGAAATACAAAAATCCGTTGATATGATGATAATAAAAATCTTTGACACAAATGAGATATCAATATTTTTTATCTTCGACAAACAAGAATTACTAATTTATCTTGTTCCCTCTCTAAGTAAAGGATATTTAGTAGAAAAAGTGGATTTGGAAAATATAGATGAAAACAATATATTAGCAAAAGTTTTAGAATTAGGGGGAATAGTATGAAAGTATTCAAATTTGGTGGAAGTAGTTTGGCAAACTCCACTAACATAAAAAAAGTTAAAAACATAATAATAAATGAAATAAACTCCAATGGTAAAGATTTGGTAGTCGTTTTATCAGCAGTTTTCGGAATCACTAACTTGTTGTTTAAAATCTGTGATAATCTAAAAAACAATCAGAGTATAGATTCAGAAATAAAAACCTTCAGAGAAAAATTTTTGAACATAATAGAAGAACTACTTTATGAAAGCTTTAAAGACACATGTAAAATATTTCTAGAAGAAACAATAAACACTATTACTAACTTAAAAAATGAAAGCAATAATTTGACAAAGAGGGAAGAAAGAATAATAGTTGCGCAAGGTGAAATAATAACATCTTTTATTTTTCACAACTTTCTTTTACAGGAAGGAGTGGAAAATTTATTCGTTAATGCCTTGGATTTCATCAAAATTAATGAAGAAAGAGAACCAGATTATGAATATATCAATTCAGTAGCATCAAATATTTTTTCTTCAAAAAGTTTATACATAACTCAGGGGTATATTTGTAGGAATCACTTAGGTGAAATAGATAATTTGGGAAGAGGTGGTAGTGATTACACCGCTTCAATCATAGGATATGTATTGAAGGCAAAGGAAATTCAGATATGGTCAGATGTAAGTGGAATATATAACAATGATCCTCGGTTTGTAGAAAATACCTATCCTGTTAATTATCTAACTTTTGATGAAGCAGCAGAGTTAGCATATTTTGGAGCAAAGGTTCTACATCCATCCACAGTTTTACCCGCACAGAAAAGCTCAATTCCTGTAATTTTAAAAAACACTTTCAATCCATTTACGGCTGGCACGGTTATAACTAACTTAGTACTATCGGAGGGTTTCAAAGCAATAGCAGCAAAAGATAACATAACAATTATCCAGATTAAAAGCTACAGAATGCTCATGGCTTATGGATTTTTACGAAAAATATTTGAAACATTTGAAAGATTCAAAGTACCAGTTGATGTTATTACAACTTCAGAAGTATCAGTATCACTAACAATAGATGATGATACCCATTTAAACGAAATAGTAGAGGAACTATCAACATTTGCAAATATAGAAGTAATCAAAAACAACACTGTGATTGCTTGTGTTGGATACATTCCGAAAAACAAGCCAGGTTACCTACAAAAAGTTCTAACCTTACTTGAAAAAATACCAATAAGGATGCTATCATATGGGAGCAGCGATTACAATATAACACTCGTAATAGATACGACGTATAAAAAAGAAGCACTTAACAAGTTAAACGAGTTATTCTTATGATAGAAAAGCTCAAAGATGTTTTAACAGAAATCCCAACTCCATCTTACTTTTATGACATTGATATTTTGGAGAAAACAATAGATAATCTGTTATCAAACAGTGAGGATTTTCTAGTCTTTTATTCATTAAAGGCCAATTCTAATCCTAAAATTTTGGAAGTAATAAGAAAAAAAGGGTTAGGAGCAGAGGTTGTAAGCACAGGAGAGCTAAAATTAGCTTTAGAATCCGGATTCAAAAACATAGTAATGTCAGGCGTAGGAAAAACAAATGAACAAATAAAATTGGCAATTACAAATGATATAGAATCAATAAATATTGAAAGCATACAAGAAATAGAAGTAGTAGATCAAATATCTCAAGAGTTAAATAAAACAGCCAGAGTTTCTTTGCGAGTTAACCCCAATGTTGACCCTCTTACACACAAAGCCATAACAACTGGACTATATGAAAACAAATTTGGGATAAACTTTGAACATTTGGGTTACGCACTTGATAAAATAAAAAAATCTTCTAACATAGAATTCATAGGACTCCATTTTCACATAGGCTCACAAATAACAGACATGTCAGTATTTAAAAATTTATGCATAAGAGTAAACGAAATAATAGAGTTTGTGTTAGAAAGAAAATTCAATTTAAAAATGTTGAATCTGGGAGGTGGACTGGGAATAGATTACCACAATCCAAACAATATTCCAAACTTCAAAGAATATTTTAACACACTCAGAAAATTCCTATTAAAACCAAAAAATGTTAAAGTTTGTGTAGAACCAGGAAGGTCAGTAGTAGGACAATGTGGAACGCTGATATCCAAAGTCCTATTCAAAAAAGAATTGGCCAATAAAGAATTATTGATATTAGACAGTGGTATGAATCACTTAATAAGACCAGCGCTCTATGAAGCTTTCCATATGATACAAAACTTAACTAAAATACATGAAAATCCTACCCATATATACGATATACATGGTCCAATATGTGAAAGCACAGATTGCTTTGCAAAAAATGTTATACTTCCATTAACCAACAGGGGAGACTATATAGCAATAAGAAGTGTCGGAGCATACGGAGAAGTCATGATATCAGATTACAACCTAAGAGGAAAACCACATTTCATATTCATGAAAAACAATAAAATAGAATAATAATCATTCAAAATGTACTATAAGCTTTTAAAAATACGTCCTCCTTTTCAAATTCCAAATCTGTTTTTTCCAGATATACTTGTACATTATTTGACTTTGTTAGAAAATCCAATCGTTCCATGGAAAATACATTTGATTTTTTCAAAACTATGGAAACATCTGAATCCTCACTTATTGAAAAATAAGAAACATGGGAACTTTCAATTTGATTATCAAATCTAATCATGAATGGAAAACCTTGGTAATAAAAAACCAAAAACAAGCCCAAGGGATTTGCAAACAAACTGTGCTCTGCATAAATTCCATTTACTTTTCTTACTTTATCAATCATACCATTATCATTAATAAAAATCAAATACAGTTCTTTATTATAATCAAAATATAAAATCAAATAGTTATTTAAAACATATACCTCAAAATTCAATAAAATACCAGATTGTATTTCAAAACAAGAAACTATTTTCCTATTTTTCTTAGATATTTTCAATAAAAACTGCGAATTATTCTCTTTCCTGAGAATCAAAAAAATGTATCCATCATTGGAAGAAAAACTATCAACATAAGAATTTTGATTTATAATGTATTGTTCAAAATTACTAACATCTATAAGAAGAGGTAAGTTTTTATTTTCAGTAGACAAATTAAAAATAACAAAATTATTGTCAAAACCAACCTTAAGTAAACTTTGATTTGACAACAATTCAAGGTTTTTCCTAATACCAGTATGCTCAAAGCTACAAAAAACCAGGTACTTTTTTTCATTCTCCAGAAGAAAACCAACTTTCTGAATATCTAAATACACTAGATCATTTTTATAATATTTATCAAATACTATCTTCTGACAAGCAATTTTATTGAGATTGTAATCAAGAAGTATAGAGTATATACTTTCTTGAGAATCAGCAATTAATCTGGCATACATCTTCTTTTCGTCCAATGAAATTGACTTAAATTTTATATCTTTAGTTCCAAAGCTATTAATTATGTTTCCATACAAATCAATCTTCAACAGATACAGTTTATTCTGATTCCTAAAAGAAGCAAAAACATAATTGTTGATAAACTTGGTAATTCCTGAAACTTTAGAATCGTATAAATCTAAAATAGAATAGTAATTTATATAGCTATAATTACTCAGTTTTTTATTATCATCTTTTATTAACCTGTTGATATTCTGAAATTCATTAATGACAAAAATAATGAGAATTGCTGAAAAATAGGAGATAAATGAAAAAATGAAAATTTTCAATCCCCATGAAATTCTTTTCATATCTTACACTATTTTTAATATTACTAAAGTTGCGTCATCAGCAAGAACCTTATTAGTTTCCAAAAAACTTATCCATTTGTAAGCACTATTAGCAAAATCTTGTGATAAATGTCTCAAAAATGGTATACCAGGGATACCAAATTTAGAGGTCCATGTCACTTTAGCACCATCAGTATTAAACACAATAATATCCCCACTATAAATCTTTCTGGACGATATATCAGCAAATCCATTGATACCTGTCAACAGACTGAAGTAGCTTACCAAAACATGATCCGAATTAATAGAAAAACCACAATGGCTATAAAGACAACCATTTCTTATTATCCAACATTCACTATCTCCTAAAGAATAAGTATAAAGCATCATATTAACAAGATCAATTAATCCAATCAATACAGTTGCTTTGGGATCATCAGAATCCTTTTTTATCATTTCCTTAAAATGCTTGGGTATTCTCTTTTCCTTGTAATCATCCATTATATCTCTAAAACTAATCTCAACTAAACTTTTCAGAACCATTTTAAGATCTTTGCCTTCTTCCATATCCTTTTTTAAATTTTCAATAAACAATTTATTATTAATATTAAATTGAATTTTATCAAGAGTTAGAAACGAACATACTTTTCCAAGTTTATTAGAAGAAACTCCATCTGAAATTCCAATAAAAAAGCTAAATCCCAAATCTTGGATAAAATAACTATCATCATTGTGGATATCATTTTTATAGCAGTGTGATATCTCAATTTTGGGCATCCTTTTAGTTTATTTCTAAAAATTGAATTCCAAACCTCCATTCTAGATAACAAAATAGAGGGTTTAAGATATTTGTAAAGAAATAAGATTTAGAGAAATTTATCCCGTTTCATGGAGGTATAAAAATGGTAGAAGTTTATAAAACCTATAAAATGTTTATAAATAATGAATTTGTAAGAAGTGAAAGTGGAAGGAGTTATAAAATCTTTGATAAAAATGGTAACTTTCTAGCCAATGTTCCAAGAAGCTCAAAGAAAGACTTAAGAGACGCTGTAAAATACTCTAAAAACGCTCTAAAATCATGGAATAATAGATCTAATTATAACAAAGGTCAAATAATATACAGAATGGCAGAAGAATTGGAAAATAGAAAATATGAGATAATAAATGAGCTTAAAAAACATAATATAGATAATCCACATAATGAAGTCCAGAAATCCATAGATAGGCTAATACACTATGCAGGATGGACTGACAAATACTCACACATCTTAGGAACAGTTAATACAGTTGCCTCCTCATTCATCAACTACTCGGTTCCAGAATACGTAGGGGTTGTTGCATGTATAACATCTCCTAATCCTCCCTTACTTTCATTTATAACTCAAGTTATTCCTGCAATAGTTGCAGGTAATACAGTAGTATCAATCATAAATGAAAACCCATTACCAGTATTAACCTTCGCTGAAATATTGAAATCTTCAGATTTACCACCAGGGGTTATTAACATCCTAACACAACATAACAACGAACTAATTGATCATGCTGTAAAACATTTCGATATAAACCTTATAGATTATATAGGAAACGATAAACAGATAATTGACAAAATAGCTGAAGGTTCATCAATAAACGTAAAAAGAATCAAGATACAAAATTTAGATCCACAAGATTTTTTCGATGACTATAAATCCGAAGGACTGTATTGGATAGAAAAATTCATAGAAATTAAAACAGTGTGGATACCACAATCTTTATAAGGAGGTAAAAAATGTTTCAGTGTCCGCAGTGCAAAAATTATATTGAGCCACAATCCAATATTTGTCCTTACTGTGGTTTCAATCTAAAGCAGCCCCCTCATCAATATACTCAACAACAATACCATCACCCTCCTTATCCTCCACCTCCTCAACAACCATATCAACAGCCTCAAATGGGATATCCAAATACTTATCAGACAAGCCCTCAACAAACACAAAAACAGGATCAAAATTTAATTTTTATTATTATTGGTTTGCTAATAGGTTTAATGTGTTTTTGTTTTGGAACGATATGTATATGTTCAATGTTAGGATCTTATTGATAAAAAAGGGGCCTAAAAAGACCCCTTTTTTAAATCAAAGTTTTTAAACCAAAAGTTGCTCAACATTTTATTTCAGAACTTTATCAAGCATCTCATCCCATGAAGTGTCCTTTGCAAAATCTGTTTGCTTATAAGAGCTTGATGTTCCGTAATATGTTGGCATTTCAACAGAAACTCCGGTAGCATTAGGGTGAGCATCAGTATGGAACTCCTTTACAACATATTCATTGAGAGTTTTTTCAAGCTCAATAGCCTTCTGTTTTATTTCATCATTAATATCAATTGATTGTAATATCTTGGCAAAATGACCGAGATCCCTAAAGCTTCCATAAAACTTCTCAGTTCTCCTTAATGCATCTTTTATCTTACCAAATGAATCTGGGTTATTAAGTATTGCTTTTGCAAGTTCATCAGTTTTATTTGCCAACTCCTGAGCCTTCTCTAAATCCACAGCAGACAAAGTCTTAATTGAATGCGTGAAATTCTGAGAAGCTTTAACAATCATAGCAGCAAAATCTTTAGGTTCAACATCAATATTTACCAGCATCATTTGTTGTGCAACCCTGATAACATCTTTAAGAGAGGAGGAGAATATGGTTCCATAAGGCCAGCCATCGGCACCCTCCAACTGCTCACTTGCAACCATATATTTTGCTACATCTTTTAATCCATATCCAACTTCTGCCATTGCCATTAGACAAGCATCCCAACCAAGAACATCTATCTTTTTACCTCCAATTTCAACAGCTTTTTTTAGAGCCTGTTTTACTTCGGAAAGACTCATAAATTTATAAGATGGGCTATCATCTTCAACAGCTCCTTCCCACCCAGCACCGTGATCAGAAATGATAACACTTACATAGGTAGAAGGATACTTTTTCATCAGTTCTCCTATTTTCTGCCCCATAAAATTATGGTCAGCCATATTCACTTGCCCCAAATCCTCTAAAACAGGTGAGTTTATCTTACCTTTCTCTTGGTCTTGAGTAAGGTAAAACACTTTCGCACCTTTGAATTTAGTTCCATATTTCCCCTGGTCAGCCACAGAAACTATATGTGTATTTTTATCAGATCCCACAGTTTCTAATTCATCCAAGTCATCAAAAAGATAACTGTAAAGATTATTATCTCCTGCAGAATAGAGTATAACAAGCCATTTTTTATGTTCATTATTCTCAGATTTCTCAGGATTGAAACTATCACTGACTTGAATTGCATCAGATTTCTCTTTATTTTCAACGCTGTTTCTATGAAGAATGCCATATTCATTTGTAAGTTTCAATGCAACCTTATCTAACATAGTATTTTAACCTCCTTTTAATTTTTTCACCTAATTTTCTGCTTTCCAAGATCAAAAACAAATCATCTAAATTGTAAAAAAAATGTTAAAAAAGGATAAACATAAAATTAATATAAAAATATTTTAAAGAAGATGAAAATGAAAAAAATCATTGATGAAGAGATAAATATTGAGTACAACAGTACAATAGAATTAGAAAAAATAGAATCTCTATTCAGAGACTTCTTAACTATAATAGGAGAAGATATAAACAGGGAAGGACTTAAAAAAACCCCCTATAGAGTTTCAAAATCATGGGCTTTTCTCCTAAAAGGATACTCAGAAAATTTAAAAGATATTACCAATGATGCAATATTTGATGCAGAAAATAGCAACATGATAGTAATAAAAAACATTGAATTTTATTCAATGTGTGAACATCATCTACTACCCTTTTTTGGAGTTGCACATATAGCGTATATACCAGATAAAAAAATACTGGGATTATCAAAATTTGCAAAAATAGTCGAAATGTATTCCAGAAGACTACAAATACAAGAAAGATTAACAAATCAAATAGCAATGTCAATCCAAGAAATTCTAAATCCGCAAGGAGTGGCAGTAATACTAGATGGATACCATCTATGCATGATGATGAGAGGAGTAGAAAAACAAAATTCACACACCATCACAAGCACACTAATTGGTGTATTTAAAAATGACCATAAAACACGCGAAGAATTTCTCCAAATAATAAAAATGAAAAATGAATTCATAGGATAATGGTAGTCTTAGGAATAGAAACAACATGCGACGAAACATCAGCAGCATTGATAAAATTTGAAAACAATAAAATAGAGATACTTTCAAACATAGTTCTATCTCAAGATATACACAATATTTTTGGAGGGGTTTTACCAGAGCAAGCCTTCAGAAAACATCAAGAAAATATTATATACGTTCTTAGAGAAGCTCTCAAACCTCTCATGAATTTCAAAGAAATTGATCTAATAGGTGTTAGTGCTTATCCAGGTCTCCTGGGAGCTTTAGCAACAGGAGTAGCAACTGCAAAAACAATAGGAAAAATAATTAACAAGCCTGTCATACCAGTAAATCACTTATGGGCACACATGCTAGTAAATTTTTACAATCATCAACCAATAGAAGAATCAAACATCAATAAAAAATACCTTGGTATAGTTATATCTGGAGGACACACAAGTAGTTATGTGATAGAAAGTATAATACCATTAAAGATAAATAATATTTCGAAAACCTTGGACGATGCTGTGGGAGAATCATTTGATAAAGTTGCGAGAATGCTAAATTTAGGTTTTCCTGGTGGTCCTATCATAGACAAACTAGCACAGAACTACAAAAAAAGGATATCTACAGAAAAATTCAAACCTCTATTTCCAGTCCCAAATCCACAAAATTATGATTTCAGCTACAGTGGTTTAAAAACCGCTGTTAGAAGGTTTATAAAAAATAATCCCAATTTTGATGTAGAGGAAATTTGTTATCATTTTCAGTTATCAGCAATTAAACATATAATACAAAAACTTGAGAAAATGATCGTTGATTTTAACACAAGTAACATCCTTATAGGTGGTGGTGTAGCCGCTAACTCTTTCCTAAGAGAAGAACTTCAAAAACTCGAAAACAAATATAACTTGGAAATACTTATACCCCAAATAAAACTCTGTACAGATAACGCCGTAATGATAGCAATAAGTACAATATTTATCTACTTATCAAAAAAACACTTATCAATACCTGAAAATTTTGACATTTACGCTTCAGAAGAAGAAGGAAATAAGATACTTTGGAACACCAAATAAGAACCAAATTCACAAAAATAAAATTATCATCCCTAAAAAGAAAAGAAATACAAGAAATATTTGACAAAAAATATCATTACATAAGAAAATGCTCAATAAAACTCTTTGAAGATTCTTTAATACTAAATATCAAAGTCTACCATTTTGAAGCAAACAGTTTAACACTAAAGTATGGAATAATCATTTCTAAAAAAGTTGGAAAAGCGGTAATAAGAAATTATTTGAAAAGAAAAATAAGAGAAATCATTATAAAGATACTTAAAACGCAAAACAAAATTCCATCTTCAGGTTATTTCATTTTTATTTTTATTATTAAAAAATTGTAAAAATAATTTGTAATAATTTGTTAAA
>JANXBF010000026.1 GCA_025057615.1 Candidatus Calescibacterium sp.
ATCTGTACAATATGTCCTAAATTTTCTAAGATATCTGTTCAGATTTTTAGTTTCTGCTTCAAATACTCTAAAAGCATGATCCGGAGCATACTTACCTATTGAATGTAGAACCTTGGAACTATTTAGCTTAGCAAAATGTTTGGAAATATTCGAATTCGGAAAAGAGTTAATATATGTTAACAAAATTATAGCAGTAACCTCCCAAGAAGAATCAAACAAAACACCATCAAAATCCAACAATATATTCACTCCATCCTCCTCTTAATAACATTATTTTTAAAATGATTCCTAAATTTCTCTAGCTTCGGAGCTATAACAAACAAACAATATGGATTAGTAGAGTTCCTTTCAAAATAACTATGATGATACTCCTCAGCTGGAAAAAACTCTTTAAATTCGCTAACCTCAGTAACTATCTCATTGTTCTCGTAATTATTGAATACCTCCATTTTTTTTAAATTTCCTATATATTCTTCAATACATTTTTTTTGTTGATTATCACGATAAAAAATAATGGATCTGTACTGTGGCCCAATATCATTACCTTGCCTGTTTTTAGTAGTTGGATCATGAATGAAAAAGAAAATCTCTAATATCTCTTCAAGAGATATAACAGAATCATCAAATTCTATGTCAACAACTTCTGCATGTCCAGTCTGACCAGAACAAACCTGCTCGTAAGTAGGAAATTTAACATATCCTCCACTGTAACCAGGAACAACATTAATTACACCCTTTACATTTTTAAATACAGCTTCTAAACACCAAAAACATCCTCCACCTAGAGTAATTCTTCCCAACATTCTTTCACCTCTTCCTTAAAATAACTCTATTGAAAACCAAATTAACCCTAGATTTAGAAAAATTAATCGGATTAAATCTAAGATTAACAAAATTATCAACATAAAATCTATCAAAACCACTATATTTATGATCAACAACATAAACATTATCAAAATCAATATGTACAAAATTATTTGTAATGTAATATCCAGAAATCCTATCAATAAAATCAACTCTCAACAATACAGAATCCATGGATTTCTGAATAATTGAATAATCAACTACATTATTCGGAAACCTCAAAACAAAATACTTTTCAATTTTCATATTCGAATTAAAAAAACAAACTAAAATTGAATCGGAATTGAACCTTTTCGTATCCATCGTTAATTTCAAATCATTGAAATCTCTGTAATTATTCTTTTCTAAGATGGATAACAAAATATAACCTCTAAATTTTTTTGTTTCATTCTCAGAAAAGTAAATTGGATAATCAACAAAATTGGTCCCCAATCTTATCGAATTCTCAACATTTTTCAAATCGTATTTACTCAAAACTATATCAAAATCAAAGAAATTGTTAATCAAGCCAATTAAGAAAAATTCTCTATCACTTTGTTCATAATTTTCATATACTTTTAAAATATTGTAACTATAATAAGTACTAAAAATATTGCTTTCCATAACGACAAAATCCTTAGAAAAAAATGTTACCAACATAGAATATACACTACCAAAACCATTAGTATTAGATATTAAAAAATATTCTGAATCACTAATTTTATTTATATAAATACCTTCAGAAAAATCATATATGTTAGGGACCAGAACTATATTGTTATCCGAAAATAAATTTCTAGCTAAAAACAATTTGTTATCAATCCTACCAGTATAGAAACCATCCAGAGAAAAATTTATAATTATATTGGCTGTATATTTTTCAAGTGCCATACAGAAAATATGTAAAAAAACAAAAAACAGTACAAAAATTCTCATTTTTTACCCATTACAAGCTGAATATTCATTATTTTTCCTTTCCTCATTATCTCAATATCAACGTTTTGGCCAGGATTAGTCTGTAAAACTAAATCAATAAAATGATTAGCATCAGTAACTTTTTCATTATTAAACTTCAAAATTATATCGTTAACCCTTATTCCATACTTATGTGCAGAGCTATTCGGAATAACCTCAGCTACAATAACACCATAATCTATACCTAAATAACTTTTCACATATTCTGGTATATCTGCAACCCTAACTCCCAAAAATGGCTGCCCTGAAGAACCCATACCAATTTTATTTTTATTTTTATCAATGAAATCTTTGACTACATTTGAAGGTATGGCAAACCCAACGCCAGTATTCGAACCACTGGTTGAAGCTATAACAGTATTTATACCAACCAATCTACCATAAATATCAACCAAAGCTCCTCCAGAGTTACCAGGATTAAGAGCAGCATCAGTCTGTATCAAATTGGAATAACTGAACCCCTGTATTACCCTCAATTTCCTATTCTTCGCAGAAATAATACCCATTGTTACTGTCATTTCAAAACCAAAAGGATTACCTATAGCAAAAACAATATCTCCAACTTTAACATTATCAGAATTCGTAAAATCTATAGATTTTAAACCTTTTGACAAATTATTAATTTTCAGCAAAGCTAAATCTAATTGGTTGCTTATTGCTAATATAGATACACTATCATATACTTTCCCATCAGAATCTTTAATTGTTATAGTAGGTGCACCCATAGCTACATGAGCATTTGTAATAACCAACCCATTTGAAGAAACAATAACTCCACTACCTACTATCCTTGATTGATAGTTGAAATAATCTTCAAATGGAGTTCCTTTGAAAAATTCATAGTACCTTTTTAAACTTTCATCAATATTAGATGGACTGGAAAGAATGCTAACTATGGCAGGTTTGGCCTCATCTATGACCCTTCTTATCTCTTCTTGTAAAGAATATAAAGATTGTGTTTGAATCTTAGCTCTAACATCAAATAAAAATAAAATCAAAATTAGAAATAAAGCAATTAAAAAATAATTATAAACAAATTTTTTAGTGGGAAAACTCACAATAAATCACCTCCAATCAAAATTAAATATTATGCCTTTATGAATAATGTAAATTTCAGAAAAAAAGAAACTATAAAGATAATCATTCCTAATCATTATCAATTTTGAAATAATATCATAGTCAGCTTTTACTAATTTTTTTCCTACAATAAAATCTGGTTTGAGATATCCATTTATCAACTTCAATAACTCAAGTCTGTTAAATATCCTAACAAAAACTATACCTCCATTATTGATAATATCAATAAAATGTGAAAAGTAATTTACAAAAATAGAAGCATTGACGAAAAAAATCTTACTAAAATTCGAAAAATTAAAAATTTTCTTCAACTTCTTTCGAGTTCTATCAACTCGATTATCATTAAATGTAAAACTATTCTCCGAATTATCAAGCACAATACGATCATTTTCAGGAATACCCAGAAAATCTTCAATACCTATTAAAAATACTAGACCATATAAAGGAAAATCTTTTGATACAAAAGTTTTAACAAAATACCTACCAGAGTCAAAAAATATATTATAAAAATGTTCTCTAATATTCTGGTCAAAAACAAATACTTCTTTTAATCTGGTGGTAACCATACTTCCACTGGGAAAAAGCCTTTTTGTATCAAATTCAACAAGCGGTTTCAACTTTAATTCTACAAATAAATATATATCCACTTCAGTGGAAGTTATACTTCCATCGTTAGCTATTGAAGTCCTTATACTTTCCTCTTTTTCTATAAGCACATCATAAATATCAACTATCTGAGATAATATATATTTATTATTAACAGAAACTACAACTAAAAAATTACCAACGTTCAAATGATAACTATGCTTCATAAAATCATTATGCCTATACCTTACATAAATGTATCCACCATAGAAAGATGCAACCTTACCAATCAAAGTTTTTACATTATCCATCATTGTGAATAATAATTTGTTACAACATTTATAATACTAACATTTTTCATACTACTTAAAAAATCTTCTATTTTACAAATAGTTTGGTCAAGCAATTTCTTGTTATTGGAAACAATTGCTAAACCAATCGTTGTTATATGCAGTTTTTCATTGTCAGCAACTTCTGCTATGGAAACTTTAAACTTATTAATTATTTTTTGTTTAACAGAATTAATAAGAGACCTCTTCTCTTTTAGATTTTTAGGGTGATCATTTAGAAACAGCGTTATTTTTGCTGCCAATATAAACATTCTTCATGCGGAGGGAGCGGGATTCGAACCCGCGGTATCCCTTTTGGGGATACACTCGATTTCCAGTCGAGCGCCTTCGACCACTCGGCCATCCCTCCAACAAAATCTACTTTGATAAATTAATCTTATCAATAGTATTCAACTCTGCTACAAACTTATATTTACCAGTTCTTATTGGATTCCCGTTCATATCAACTTGGTCCCAAACTTTTATTATGCTGGTAGTTTCACCAGGTTTTAAAGATAACCTATGGGTCCTAGGAACTAAAGGAATAGAAGGCTTAGTGGTCCAAACTTTATAGTAATACCTTGTAAAACCCAAATCTAAATAAGAGTAAACGGTAAAATAAACCATCTCTGAAGTTAAAAAATCTATATCCACCCTATTTTTGGTGCTATTGTGTATAACAACTTTTATCGTAACTTTTTCACCTTGTGAATAACTGTCTTTATCAGTTTCCAACCTAAAAATCAATCCCTTATATTTTGTTTCTATATTCTGCTCAAACAAAGTCTTGTTAAGATAATTATTAATGAATGATCCACCGATAAGTATGAGAATAAGGAAAATAAGGAAAAAGGACAGAGTTTTTTTTGAGTAATCCTTTCTATTTTGTTCCAATTCAGAAACCTTGTGTTTAATTTTTGGCTTTAACATAAAATCCTTTCACTTTCTTATTTAAATTTTTCATTGTTATTAAATCTCCAAGCGCCTGAGCTACAAAATATTTGTTAATATATCCTAAATCATTCTTAGGTTCCACAATAACTTGAATGAAAGCAGCTTTTTCAGGACCTCCCTTGTAAAACTGACCCACAGAATGTAAATATCTTGGACCAAAACCACAAACAACAACTCTGCCACTAAATTCAGCTAACTTATCTCTCAAATTTTCTAACAAATCAAAATAATCAAATGAAGAATAAAACTGAATAGCAATATATGGATAATCCTCGCTTACCAAAATCCATTTCTTAACTTTCTCAAAAATTGTATCAAAATTATCTACTATTTCATAATATTCAAAAATATCGTAATTTTCTTTTATTACTTTATTAGTCACATCTTTTGATAACTGTACATCGGGCTGATTAAATGGATTAACTCCTAAATATGATGAAACAGCAGCAGTGTAAATAAACCACACATACATCCATTTTGACAGATCTTCTAAGTAATTTGTCAGTTCAAAATTTCCGAGAATCCTGTCCTTAGGAACATTAAAATTATAATTTCTATAAACAACAGGTAGAATACCCCTTTTGTTTTTTCCTGTACTCTCAGCTATTAATTGTTCCAACCATAAACCCATTACAAAATCATTTTTATAATACCTGAAAAATAGATAGTAAATGTCACTTTCGACTTTAACCTTTTCCATTTCATAGAAACCAAGAAAATTTTTATTAATAAATTCTAATAGGCTTTCCTTTATATCTTCAAAATCTTTGGATATTTTATCAATATCAACACCAGCTAAAAAAGATGGAACTAAACCAAACTCAGTGAATGCAGAATATCTGCCCCCAATATTGGGATTAGGATTGAAAACCAACTTGTTGTTCTCCTTAGCTTCTTTATCAAGAGGATTATCTTTATCAGTAATAAAGATAAAGAAACTTCTTGGAAATAAATTGTAAAAATATCTATAAAGAACCACAGTTTCAAGGGTTGTTCCGGACTTACTTGAAACAATAAATATATTATTTTTACTAACTATTTCATCATAAACCATCTTGATCTGATCGGGATTTATGGTATCAAGAACATATACTTTTTTCTTTATTGGATACAAAGTTGTAAAAACTAAGGGTGCTAATGATGACCCTCCCATACCCAACAAAATAACATTATCATACGAAGAAATCCCATACAATTTCTGTTTTATAATGTTCACAATATTTTTTACATCAAGATCAATCCAATCTATTCTGTTTTCTATTTCATTATCCTTAATCCAAACTGATATATCTTTATTTTTTATCCTTTGAATTATATCTAACAGATTTTTAATCATCTTTTACAAAATCCCTGTCTTTATATTTAATACTCTCATAATTATTCATATCCTTTATATATTTAATCACTTTTTCTTTCTTCAACATTATCTTTTAACATATCATAAAGCTTATTATATCTTTGTTCATTATAAAATAATTCATATAAATCTTCCAATATTTTGTTATTAAAGAAAATGGATAAAAATGGTTCAGAAAAAACCACAATGTGTCCTATTATTCTTCTAAAAGGTAGCATACTTTCCAAAAAGAAGATTCCCAATCCTTCTAAATTGTACTGTTTACAAATATTTGCTATTCTATCTTCTATTTCCATAAAATCCTCACCTCTAAATACCAATTTTCTTTCGTACTTTTTGGAATTTCTCCAAAGCAAAATCCAAATCATCTCTAGAGTGAACAGCAGAAATCATCACTCTTATCCTTGCCTTATTCTTGGGAACAGTAGGGTAAAATATTGGCATAGCAAACACATCTTCATCAAATAACATTCTTGCAAATTCCTGAGTTAAAGACTCATCAAAAAGCATCACAGGAGTTATAGGAGTTTGACTGTTACCCAAATCAAAACCCAATTTTCTCATTTCCGTCTTAAAATAATTGGTATTAATCCACAGTTTTTCAACAACATCAGTATTCAAAATAATATCAAGTGCTTTAATGACAGCAAGAGTATCAGGAATAGTTAAAGCAGAGGAAAACAAAAATGGTCTAGCTTTCTGCTTTAAAAATTCAATAACCTTATAATTTGAACTTACAAATCCACCGACAACTCCAAAAGCTTTCGAAAGCGTACCTACCTCTATGTCCACTTTACCATGCAAATCAAAATGGTCAACTATTCCCCTACCGTTCCTACCCAATACCCCTTCACCATGAGCATCATCGACAACCAAAATCGCATCATACCTACTACATAATTCAACTATCTGAGGGAGAGGTGCAATATCCCCATCCATAGAAAAAACACCATCTGTTATAACCATCTTCCTCCTTGCAAAACTCGCCTCTTTGAGTTTACTCTCCAAATCATCCATATCAACATGCCTGTATATAAACCTCTTTGCTTTTGAAAGCCTGATAGAATCAATAATAGAAGCATGATTCAATTCATCAGAAATAACAGCATCATCTGGACTATCAAGAAAAGTAGGAACAACTGCAAGATTAGCATTAAAACCAGATTGGAAAAGAACAGTATCCTCTGTATGTTTAAACTCTGACAATTTTCTTTCTAACTCAATATGTAAAATATTGGTTCCAGCTATACTTCTAACAGCTCCTGGTCCTATACCGTACTTTTTAATCCCCTCAATACAGAAGCTGATAATTTCTGGGTGATTGGCCAACCCCAAATAATTATTGGAACATAGATTCAGTTTCTTTCTTCCCTCAATAGTTACCCAAGAACCCTGTGGACCCTCAATAACTCTTATATTGTTATATCTTGAATTCCTCTTCAAATCCTCAATCTCTTGGATTAAAAAGTCGAACTTGTCTTTGATCATTATTCAACGCTATTCCAAACCTTATAAAGGTTTGAGCAGAGAACTTATATTCCGCTCTCCACCATAGCGGATGTCATCTCCCTTCAAAAATAAACAAATAATAACTACCAAAATATTTCTTATAAATTTCTCTGATATAATTAGTACTTATAACAGAAATATAATTTGACAAATAAAATGGTGATATCTTTTTATCCTTATAAATTATAGAATAAACTAAATTATCGGCTAATACGTCAGTAGACATAAACATTAACTTAATCTTATCAATCAATTTCTGCTTTGAATATATAATTCCTTCATCAGTCAAACCAGGATTCTCAATAATTTTATCCATTATTTTCCTAACCTCACCCTGATTTTTATAATAACAAGAAGTAAAAATGACATAATAAGAAGTATACTTTAAAAGTGGATAATCTGAATAGACAGAATATATTAAACCTTTCTTTTCTCTTAGTTCTTTCCAAACTACACCATCAAGATCATCAGCAAGAAAATTGTCTATTACTAACATAGCAAGGTATTCATTAAAATTCCTATCAAACTGGGGGGCAGTAAACAAATACAAAAAATAAGAAGATTCCGAAAAAACCGGAAAAGAAAAAGTCCTATTCTTCAATATATCAACCTTTCTATAATAATATTTATCATTTGAAAAACCACTAACCCAATAAAAATCCTTATATTTCCTGCCTTTTCTGAAGTTGTTAACGATATAATTATAAACCTCCAACTCATCTTTATATTCATCAAGAATAACAAGGAAGTAGTAATCTGTTTTTTTATTAGCAATAAGTTCATCAAAATCTTTATTTACAAAATGTAAAAAATTCTTGGGATTACCATAAGATAAAAAAAAATAGGGATGTGAAGAAAAAATATTCTGTCGAAAATACCACAAAATAGAATTCAAAGACTGTGAATAATAATTATTAACATCCCTAGCTAAAACATCTAACACACTCTTATCTATATCATACTCAAGGTTATTAATAACATTTCTTATAGAATCCAAAACATTAAATAAATTATAATTATAGGGAACATTAATTTTTATTTGAACATAATCATTACTTACGTTTAGTCTCAAATTACAAAACAATCTATCTTTACTTAATTTATCTTCAATCTGCTTGGATAATAAATAGAAAAAAACGTATCTAATCCCACTTTTATTAGTTTTTTCATCTGCCAAACCCAAAGGATATATTATATTCAAACTATTTATATATCCTTTATTTTTCATAACAAATACATCAGAATATAAAAACCTATCCCATGACCTATCAAATTTCGCTACTTCGTAGGAAGATGAAAAACTAAAAAAAACAAGAAAAAAAATTAGAAAAAATCTCATACCCCTTCATCAAAAAATATTCTTCCCAAATTCCAATACTCCCTTTGAAAAAAATAAATAAATCTCAGAAATATTCAGAAGGAATAACAAACCAAATTAATTAATAATTAAAAAAGCAATGAAAATAGCAATATTATCAACAATAGAACCGTTTATAATGGGAGGAGCAAAAAAACAGTTTGAAGACTTATATAGTATTCTCAAAGAAAACCAAAACCAGGTTGAACTTTTCTTTATTCCATTCAATTTTGATATAGAAAAAATGGATGAACAAATTGAAGGAATAAGAAAAATCCACATAAACTCTGATATAATTATAACAAGTAGGCCAATGAGCTACGCAGTTAAGCATCCAAACAAAATACTATGGTTCATGCACCACATACCATACTTTTACGAATTCTCAGAAACACCAATAAACCCTTATCTAAGCCACCCAAACTTCAAAGAAAAACAACAGAAATTTCTGGAACAAGATACATTATTTATTAGGGAATCAAAAAAAATTTTTACAGTATCAAATTTTGTATCACAAAAATTAAAAAAGTACAACAATGTGGAAAGCCAAACGGTATATCCACCACTCAATGATATACATAAATTTTATTCTAACAAATATTCAGACTATTTTTTCTTACCTTCCTTAATAACATTCACAAAAAGACAACACCTAATTATAGAAGCATTACTTTACACACGAAACCCCATAAAATTAATACTAGCTGGACAAATGGATAAAGAATACTACCTGAAGTATATCTCTCCCCTCATCAAAAATAAAAAAATCAAACAGAACTTGATAATAATAGATAAATATATAAATAATGAAAAATATGATTATTACGCCAACTCATTAGGTACAATCTTTACACCCATGAATGAAGCCTTTGGATACGTAGTTTTAGAAAGCTTTTTTTCATCAAAACCAGTAATAACAACAAATGACTCTGGAGGCCCATGTGAATTAATAACCAACAATATAACCGGATTTGTTACAGAACCACATCCCCAAAACATAGCTCAAATTATGGATACACTATACGAAAATAGAAAATACGCTCAAAAGTTGGGAGAAAACGCATATGAATTCGCTAAAAGCAACTTCGAAACTCACAAGATAAAAAAAATAATAAACGAACTCTTCTTTAGCTAAAACAAACTTCTTTTTTATTATAATCACTGAACAACAGGTAATCCATTAGAAATCCACTCGTTAATCCCACCATTGAAAATAACAACATTAGGATACTCCAAAAACAATTTCAAAACAAAGTAAACCTGTAAAACCTCATAATTATCATTCCCATATAGCAATATATACTTATTCTTACTAATATCATAAGAGTTGTAATAACTTCCAGTAACATATCTATCATAACTGAATTTTGGTTTTATATAAATACTCTTTGGAATAAGAGGAATCCTAGAATATGACACAGCAACAGCTAAAAACCTACCAATTTGATTCTCAGTTTTCTTCAAATCCCATATAACGCTATCATAAAATGATTTAGAAATTTTAGGGGAAAAATAACCCCTTTCCACCAACTTAATTTTATCTGAAATAGGTAACTTGTTGTTCTTCCATCCTTCAAAACCATCTTTTATTATATAAATTCCATTAACCTTGAATAAATGAAGAATAGAAGCTAAAACCATAGCATCTTGCAAATTGTCAGAATATATACCAACATCATAATACGTTCCAATCCCTGTATCAGAAAGGGTATATATTAAGTTATCAACTCTCTTTATTTTTCTAGGAATACCCAAATAAGTCTCAAATAAATTATCAACATCAAAATGAATAGCACCATCAATATGAGACTTTTTGTAATCACCATAATCTCTCAAATCAACAACTATCGTATTACGATTATTATAGTAAATATCATAAAAGCTTTTGGAATCAATGAATAAAAACTTAGGTTCGTTTGAAATTATGTTCATAAATCTACTATTAGAAAAAACCAAACCCAAAAAGATAAACAATAAAACTAAGAAAACAAAAACATATCTCATACTAAAAATTATTCTATAAATCATAGTATTCTACCTCCTTTTAATTCCACTTTTATATCAACTTCAAAATATCTATGCCAAGGGAGATTAATATCAGTAATAAAGAAAGTTTTTATATCAAAAGTTTGCAATACTTTGTTAAAAGCTTCTCCTATATCTTTTGTACTCCAACTATAAATTTTAGCAAAATATCTTACAATAGTTTGATAAACGGATTCTAAAAAATTCTCAACAACAAGTCTTCGTAAAATATACTCATTCTTAATCGGAAAAGATTGTAAAACAATATACTGAGCCAAACTTGATCCTAAGCTATTTGCAAGGGTGTTCCAAGCCCAAAAAGAATCTAACCCCATAAGCTTATCCTCATTAGTCAAAAAATACTTTAAAACCTCTAAACTTGCACCATTAGCAAAAGAAATATCAACAAAATGTTTGACGTTAGCTAAACAATCAAACGGAATATTATTGAAACATAAAACATTTCTACATGAAATATCTTTGAAATAATTAAGAAATTGTTGAAAATCATTGAAAAATTTAACCTGCTCAAAAGACTCTCTTTGGTATCTACCATCAAAAATCTTCCAATAATAATCACTATCACCAACTCTAAAAAAGTCAACATTGAAATATTTTTCATACTGACTCAAGAGATTTTTCAAACTCATCCCTTCATAAATCGAACTCTTATAAGCTAAATCATGGTTTGATGAAAAAAGAATATCTCCTTTTACACCCAATATCTTTGCTAACATTACCAAATGTATTTCATCCAACCCCACAAGCATATGAAAATTATAACTAACCTTTGAATACTTTTTTTGTAAATATTTCATTTCTAAAAAATTTAAACCTTTAAATTGAGAATCATCAAGAACAATCAACACTTCACTAATATTTCTCAAACCTCGTAAATTGACCTGTGTCAAAAAATAGTCTATTATTTTTAGCTTTTCTTTTCTTACATTCAAAATATAATGTTTTATTTCATTTTTAAAAATTGAGTAATTTTCATATGATTCCAATAAATCACAAATCTTATCAGAAAAGAACTTATAGAGATCAATATTAATTGCTAAAACCTCTTCTGTTCGATCAGTATAATTCAAAAGTAATCTTGGTAAAGACACATAAACATAAAATATACTTTCTTTATTATTTTCAACAAAATCCAAAAATTCATCTATAATTAGCTTATTTTGTTTTCTTTTTAAAAATTCTAAATTTCTTGAATTAACAATACCCCCAAAAAGCAGATTATCAAGAGAAATAATATATTCTCCTCCATTACTATCATTGATTACTTGTTTCCAATTGAAAAACACAGAAAAATTTATCCCAACTGAATTACAAATATATTCAAAATACTTGTATGAACAGGGTCTATCGTCTAATACCAATAGTTTTATTTTTCTCAACTAAATTTCAGCTAAGCTCCAAATTTTTGTAACCTTTTACCATAAGCCAACATTAACTGCATATTCAAAAATAATGGAAAAATACCCAATTCCCCTTTGAAACACTCCCTCTCCGTGAAATCAGAATTAATCGAAAACACATCACCATTCTTAGAATACAACATATAAGGTGTGGGCTGAAAACCATGAGACCTATAAACACACGGTGTACTGTGATCACCTGTTATAACTAAAACATCTGGATTAATTTTCATTATATCCCCGACTATTTTATCCGCTTTTTCTATGTGTTCAACTTTCATCTGAAAATTACCATCCTCTCCAGCCATATCAGTATACTTATAATGAATAAAAATAAAATCGTAATCAGAAAAATGGTCAACTATATTATCATAATTGGATACTCTAACTACATCAAAACCAAAAAGTTTAGCAATACCTAGATACATTGGATACTGACCTATTGCCAACGGTTTAACTTTATAAGTATCCCTAAAATTAGGTAAATCAGGAACACCAGTTATCCCTCTGAATAAAATATAGTTAGCCTTTTCATCCTGTAAATTCTCAAAAATCTTACTATTCATTTCCTCCAATATTCTTCCCAGTTTTGAAGATTGAGAAAAGTTTAAAACCTTCAACCCATCTTTCTGAGGATCGTTAGAAAAAATATCAACATCCAGAAAGTCATAATTAGGAGTAATTACTATTCCTAACCTGTGTTCCATACCACTCTTGATATCAATCTTAATATCAAACTTTTTTTCAATATCCTGAATTATTGGTTTTATCTTTGAAACCAATTCTTGGTTGAAAGAAGTTGGAATTCTATTAGCTCTCCTATCCAATACAATAAGATCTTCATTACGCTTTTCAACTTTAGCCCAGTTGCCCCTAATAGCAACAGATTTTGGATTAACCTCCATGTCCATACCAATAACCTCTAAAATACCTCGCTTTATTTGATATCTTATAGGATCAAATCCAAACAGAGCAGTGTGACCAGGACCACTACCCACAGTTATACCCAAGCTTAAAGGATAAGCCATACCTAAAGCAGAACTTTTTAATAATTTCAAAATATTCTCTTTATTAGCCACTTCTAAAGGTGTTCTATTACCATAATTGGGATTAGGTAAATCACCCAGTCCATCCAAAACAAATAATACAAGCTTAGTATTATTCTCAATCACAATATCTTTAATAATTTCTAACATTTCTATCACCTATTCTTTTTCTCTTCTTTTCTAACCTTTTGAAAATATTCTTTTAACTTCTTATATACTTTTGAATGAACCTTGTTGGCTTTTTCTCCAGTAGCAATTTCTATAACCTCATCTATATTTTTAACAGCATATATGTTAAACAAACCTTTTTCAACAGCTTCAACCAGCTCTGTTTTAAGAACAAGATCATCAACATTCTGATATGGTATAATAACTCCCGTATCAGGACCTAAATGACCTCTGTATTTACAAATATCAAAAAATCCTTCTATCTTTTCTTTTATTCCTCCAACAGGCTGAACCATTCCCTTTTGATTCATAGAGCCTGTTATAGCAATAGATTGCTTAACTGGAACACCAGATAATTGAGATATTATTGCAAGTACTTCAGCGCAAGAAGCACTATCACCCTCCATAATGCCATAATTCTGCTCAAAAGTTATTCTCGCTTGTAACGTAAGCGGAAAATCCTGAGAATACTTCTCTATTAAGTAACCAGTTATAATCATTACAGCTTTGTTATGTATTTGTCCCGAAAATCCTGTCTCTTTTTCAATTGATATTACTCCTTCTTTACCTAACCCAGCTGTAGCAGTAATCTTTGAAGGTTTACCAAAAGAAAGTTGACCAACTTGTATAACAGCTAAACCATTAACAACACCGACTTCATAACCATCTGTAGATATATGAATAGTATCCTCGATGATTAATTTTTGAACCTTTTCCCTGTAAAAAGAGTTTCTGTACTCCCATAAATCAATGGCCTTTTTTATATCATCGGAAGTAATACAATCAGAGCTAGAAACGCTAGCAGCTTCAACAAGAATATTTTCTATTTCAGACATCCTCAATGGAAGCCTCTTCGTACTATCAGCCAACCTATGTAAATAATACAACAAAACATTAACAGCTGCATAATCTATCCTTTTATTACAATTTTTATCTAGAATATATAAAATACCGTGAATGTATTGTTCAACAAGTTTTTTGCTATCTATCTTATCAAATATCTTCACATGATTAAAATCTAGGTATTCTTCAAAGTAGGAAACAATATGGAAATACTCCCTAAAATCTTCATCATACTCATATAGTAGATGGTATATAATTGGAGGACCAATTAAAATTATCTTGCCTTCAAAAGGTATAGGTTCAGGCTTTAAAATTTTTGTTGATATACCAATTCTACTATGAATATCCTCTAATATAATCTTTTTATTTTTAATAGTTCTTTTTAGAGCATCATAAGCAAAGTATTCTCTCAA
Organism: Candidatus Calescibacterium sp.; assembly: GCA_025057615.1. GTDB lineage: Bacteria > DRYD01 > DRYD01 > DRYD01 > DRYD01 > DRYD01. The sequence goes on from JANXBF010000026.1 coordinate 14,903, forward strand.
AACATCCATTATGTTGAGTATAAGATATCCACCATTGGCCTTATGGAAAGCACCAGGATTTATCATTGTGAAATCAGTAACCAAAATTCCCTGAATTACCTCTTTGTCTATCTTACCGACGAGATTTTCTAAGGTGGGAAACTCTTCAAAAACAATAGGAACACCTTCCAATTTACTATTGTCAATTATCAAATTTATCTTATATCTTGTAGGAATAGAATCTTCAGCATTTTTAAACTTTAAAAACAAATCTAAGTTATCATTTATATCTGAAGAAACACGCTCCAAATAATCATTGATTTTTTTCAAATTCTCCTGAGTTATACTTTCTGACTTTGGATTACTGAATAAATCTTTTTTAAATTCTTCTATGTAGAAGGATATCCATTTGTTTGCAAGATCTTTGTCAAGCTGTTTAAGCTTTTCAAAAAGCTCCTTGTCAATATTTCTTAATTCTCTTATTTTTTGTTCTATTTTTTCTTCTAATATCTCTTCCTTCTTTTCTATTTCCTTTCTTATAGCTTCCTCTAGATTCTGCATTTCTTCGTTTGATATTGGTTTACCTCCTATAGTTGGAGAGAGAAAGAAACCGCTACTTGTTGGTTGTAAGATAAAACCGAAACTGTTTGCTTCTTGCTGCATTTCAAATATTATCTTTTCTTTTTTCCTGGAATACTCTCTAATTAGCTGTTCCTTAATTTGAATATGTTTATCATCTTCAAAAGCTTTCTTGAGATTTTGACGTAGATTCTTTATATTTTCTTCGAACTTTTCTTTAAAGATCTTTCCCAATGAATTTGGAAGTCTAACACATAAAGGCTCATCGGGATTATCAAAATTATAAATATATAACCAATCATCGGGAGCTGATTTACTTTTGG